>JAOUNZ010000027.1 GCA_029880665.1 Candidatus Nitrosopumilus sp. | reverse complement strand
TGCATCCTTGTAGAACACTCCTTTATCATTTGCCTCAAATGCAACTCTCTGAACATCTCTATATGCATGAAACCTTGGAATACCTTTTCTGATTAGTGCTTCTAAAACAAATTCTGCAAAAATTTGGCCTTTTGTTATGTATAGATTGTCTACAATTCTTTTCTCATTTATCATCAAATTTGAGATGATCCTAGTCATAGTTTCTAGCATCTCATCAACTAGGATTGATACAGTTGGAATTACAAATCTTTCATTGGCTGAATTTGAAAGATCTCGCTCATGCCATAATGGAATATTCTCAAATGCAACTGCAACTTGACTTCTTACTAATTTTGATAATGATGATACTCGTTCACTCTTTATTGGATTTCTTTTTACAGGGACTGCACTGCTTCCCATTTGACCCTTTTTGAATTGTTCTGCAACCTCTCCAATCTCAGTTCTCTGCAAATTTCTAATTTCAATTGCCATTTTTTCTAATGTGGCACCAATTAATGCCAACTCAAATACATATTCAGCGTATCTCTCTCTAGGGACAACTTGAGTTGTAACTTCTGCTGGAAATAATTCCAATCTCTTTGCTACTCTTTTTTGCACTTCAAGTGATTCTGCACCCATTAATGAGCCAGTTCCTACAACACCTAATATCTTACAAATCAAAATCCTTTCCTTGATTTCTTCAATTCGTTCCACATGTTTTGCCATCTCTGCAGCCCAGTTTGCAAATTTTAATCCAAATGAAATGATGCTTGCATGTTGACCATGTGTTCTACCAACTGCTGGAATCTTTGCATACTTTACTGCTTTTTCTGAAAGAATTAATGCCATCTTTGCGACTTTAGGTTCAATAATTTGTAATGCATCTCTCATCTGCATTGAATTACTAGTATCAACTAAATCATTACTTGTAAGACCATAATGAATCCATGGTCTTGCACTTTTACTACATTTCTCACTAAGTGATTCTACCAAAGCTGCAGTATCATGATCACTCTTTGCCTCTAATTGCTTGATTCTTTTTGTAGTGATTTTTCCAGACATTGCAGCTCTGTGAATCTCTTTACCTATACCTTTTGAGATAATTCCTATCTCACTTTGGGAAATGGCAGCAGCTCCTTCAATTTCCAATTGATAATCCACTTTCTTTTGTTCGCTAAAAATATTCATCATTTCTTTTGTGCCATAACGACCACTATCGATAGGTAAAATTGCCAATACTTCTGGTCGTTTTACATCGAAAATAAATCTACTTATGAAATCAAAGTTTACAATTTCTACAGAAATTTAATCCACTCTGTCTCTTAATTGATGACAATCACAAATACGACCTTTTTAACATCTTATTGGCTTGCAATCTGAGCATGTATTCTTTCTCCAATAGGGCTTGTTTATTCTAATATCGATGTGTTATCTTGAAAGTCCCTTTTTTCACTTGAATAAGAATTTTGATCAAATATAATGTCCAAAACCCCATTAGAATATAATACAAAAAACTCACATCAGGTTCTTCTAGAATATCTCTTGACTCTTCTTCTATAGACTGATCAAATGATGGTATGTATACAATTCCAAGAAAAATTGGTATTGCTACTAAAACAACAATTGGTATTACCATGATTTTTAATTATATGGACTGTAATTTGCATAAATCTTTGCTACTGAATGAAAATACATGTCTCTCATGTCTTCTTCTACGGATATTGCCAACAAATTAACAATGTCTGTTGCTGTAATGATGCCTACAACATTTCCATTATCCACTACGGGTAATTTTCTTACTTTTCTATCATGCATCAAATCTCCCGCCGCCCTTACTGTTTCATCTGAATTTATTAAAACCAATGGAGATGACATTATCTGTTTTACCGGTGTGCTGATTTGATATGCATGAGCCGCAACTTTTACAGCAAAATCCCTATCTGTGACAATCCCTACAGGTTTGTTATTTTCCATAATTATTACTGCTCCAACTTTTGCATCTTCCATCATCTTTGCAGCTTCATTGATTGTCATTGTCGCATCTATGGAAATAATTGATTTAGTCATTACATCTGCTATTGTCATTGTTTTTCCGTCTGTCATTTTACAATCTGCTTGTATCATATTCTATATTTGAGTCTTTTATAATGTCAAAGCTGAAAATCATACAAGATAATCTGAATTTACTTTAAATGAAAAATTGTCTGCTTTTTTTATGGTTCTTAAAATTAAGAAAATCCTTGTTCCTCTAGATGGTTCACCAAATTCGTTTCGAGGGCTTGATGTTGCAATCAATATGGCAAGAGAATCCCATGCAACTCTCACTGGTCTTTATGTTGTGGGACTTGTTAAACCTAGAACCAACGATCCGATAACTCCTTTAGAAAAAATTCTATTAAAATATGCTCAAAAAATAATGAAAAAAGCAAAGTTAAAGGCTGCAAAAAAAGGAATTTTATTCTTTGATAGGATATCATATGGTGACGATGGAAAAAGAATAGTTGAAATTGCTGAGAAACAAAATTTTGACCTTATTGTAATTGGTTCAAGAGGGATGGGTGCAGCAAAAGAAATTTTTCTTGGTAGTACATCGAACTACGTCCTTCATAAATCTAAAAAACCTATACTTATTGTAAAATGATGATGACGGAACTAGATCAAAAATCTCTAAATTATTTAGAATACTTGAAAAAATGCAAAAATCATTTGATGGTCTATCTAATAGATGGAATGACTTACAACCAAGAAAAGAATTTGACGTAAAAATATCTGAAGATTTTCATCCTGGATTTGTCTTTGGAAAATTAGAGGATGACTTTGTCGAATGATTCTATTTTGAATTTGGAAGATCTATGGCAGATCATGAATACAAACAATTTTGGGCAAAATGTATCTAACTGGTAAGAAATCTCCATACAAAATATGATTCTTTTATTTTCAGGAATAATTAATTTATTTTGACTTACCTGCTTTCAATAGTTTGATTTTTTTTGAAGTTATTTCTGTATGATTCCTGTATCTTGTAAAACCCATTCCAATGCTTTGAAATACCCTTGTTTGAAATTCTTTTCGTCAATTGCCCAATCTGGATTTGCTCTTAATTCTGCAAGTAACTGATTGGCTTTTTGTGTAATTGTTGCTTGATCTAACATATTTTGTGGTATCTTTTGTTTAATTTAAAATTATTTTTAGAAATCTTCTGATGATTTAAATTGGATTGAAAGAAATTTTTACCAATACCGATGTCTGTTGTTATTCCGAAAAAAATTGGAGAAAATCAATACCAAATTGACGCTGATTCAAATCTTGGAATGAAAGTACCTGTGAGAATCTATGCTGATGACTCTCTTTTACAAAAAATGCTGTCTGATAGAACGATAACACAGGCACGAAATGTTGCTTCAATTCCTGGAATTGTAGGCCACAGCGTTGTATTGCCTGATGGCCATGAAGGTTATGGCTTTCCTGTTGGGGGTGTTGCAGCTATGGATGCTGAGGAAGGAATGATTAGTCCAGGCGGAGTTGGATATGATATTAATTGTGGAGTAAGATTACTCCGTTCAAATTTAAATGAACAAACAGTTCGTTCAAAACTAAAGGATCTTGTCACTGATCTTTTCAATTCTATTCCATCTGGTGTTGGATCTAAAGGTGCAGTTAGGCTAACTCATTCAGAACTTGATGAAGTTTTAGTAAAAGGAGTAAATTGGGCAATTGACAATGGTTATGGCTCATCACATGATTCTGATGTTTGTGAAGAAAATGGCCAAATTCAAAACGCTGATCCAGACAAAGTTTCTGATAAAGCAAGAAAAAGAGGTGCACCTCAACTTGGAAGTTTAGGTTCTGGAAATCATTTTCTTGAAGTACAAAAGGTTGCAGAAATTCATGATGAAGAAGCAGCAAATAGAATGGGAATCAAAGAAGGGACTATTACAGTTTTGATTCATTGTGGTTCTAGAGGATTTGGTCATCAAGTATGTAGTGATTATCTCAGAGTTTCAGAACAGGCAATGGCAAAATATGGTATTACTTTACCTGATAGAGAACTTGCCTGTGTCCCTAATGTTTCTGATGAGGGTGAATCTTACAGAAAAGCAATGTTTGCAGCATTAAATTTTGCGTGGAGTAATAGACAAATGATAACTCATTGGACAAGAAATTCTTTTGAACGTGTGTTTAATCAATCTGAATCTGATCTTGATATGAAATTAGTTTATGATGTTGCGCATAACATTGCAAAAGTAGAGAAACATAAAGTTGATGGCAAAGAGCGTAAACTTGTAGTTCACAGAAAAGGTGCCACAAGAGCATTTCCTGCAAACCGGGATGAAATACCATTAAAATACCGTGATTTGGGCCAACCTGTATTGGTTCCAGGTTCAATGGGTACTGCAAGCTGGATTTTACTTGGAAAACCAAATTCTATGAATTTGAGTTTTGGTTCAACTGCTCATGGAGCAGGAAGAACAATGTCTAGATCCAAGGCTAGAAGGGATTACACTGAAGATGATGTAAAAAAATCCTTAAACGATAAGGGTATATTTATCAAAGCATTAACTCGAGATGGGGTTGTAGAAGAAACTCCTCATGCATACAAAGATGTCAATGCTGTAGTTGACGTCTCTCATAATTTGGGAATTGCCACAAAAGTTGCAAAATTGATGCCTATTGGTGTGATTAAGGGTTGAACGAAGAAGATTCTGAACTTGAAAGATTAAAGGCAAAACGACTAGCTGAAATGCAAAAAAATATTTCTTCTAGACAAGACCAATCTCCTAAATCTCCAGAAAAAATAATTCCTACAAATCCACGAGATTTATTGGTCAAAACACTAGGCTTTAGAGGACTAGAAGTTTTAAAAAACGCTGAATCTCAATTTCCAAATGAAACTAAAATTATTGTTGAAAAACTGTCTGAATTAATTAAATCTGGTGAAATTAATGAAATTATTGACGGGGGAAAATTATTGGCATTATTTAGATCAGTTGGAATGCATGTTAGAATGGAAACAAAAATCAATATTGAGCAGGATGGAAAATTTGTATCTTTAAGTGATAAACTTAGTAATCAATCACCTAATGATGGTGACGAATAATGGATATTGTTTTAGAAATTGGAACAAAAAATTACGCCGATGATTTACTTGTAATTAAAAAATCTCTTTCCCACATGGAAAGCCTAGTTGGTGGATATAATGGATATGTACTCAGTAAACCCTCGTCACAATTTGGTTGGACATTTTTTAAATTGGTTTTTAAGCCCAATTTACAAAATGGTATTGAAGAAAAATTTTCTGACATGATACAAAAATATCCTTCAAGTGATCATGCACAAAAATTTGCAAATTTTATTAATGATTTTTTTATTTCTAAAGGATGTAATATAAAAACCAAAATATCTGATTAAACTCTTCTTCCTCTCTTTCCACCTTTCTTTCTAGTGGTATCATGAGGAATTGGTGTTACATCATCAATTCTTCCAATTTTAAACCCACCTCTTGCTAAAGCTCTAATTGCAGCTTGTGCTCCTGGACCTGGTACTCTGGAACCAACTCCCCCTACTGCACGAACTCTGATATGAAACCCTGTGAATCCTTTGGTTCTTCCAACCTCTACTACTGCATTTGCAGCTTTCATTGCAGCAAATGGGGATGACTCATATCTGTCAGCATTAACATGTACACCACCGGAACTAATGGACACAGTTTCGCCACCTGTCAGGTCAGTCATGTGAATAATTGTATTGTTATAACTACTATAAATGTGAACAATTCCCCATTTTTCAGGACCGTCTTTCTTTGCTGCTGGCTGAGATTGTGCTTCTTCAAATTCCTCTGATTCCACTTCGTCTACTATTGACTCGGTCTCTTCTATTTCAGCCTCAATTTCTGACAATGTCTACTCACACCCTAAAGGGTTTAAAAAACATTGATTTTTTGACCTTATCTAATTTGATCACTTGAAATTTGTGACTCTTCATATACCATGATAATCTGGTTGATTTTAATGACATCAATTTTTTTATTAGCTATTGGAATTGGAATTACAACTCTTCTACTGGCTTCTGCTGCACTCTACTTCATGACCCCGATCGCCGATTCTGTTTTATTCTCTCAAGAAAAAAAATGCCAACAAATTGCCAATGAAGGTTACAAAATCCATAAAATCCATCCTGATTCAAATCCGGACGAATTACCTACTGATGATTTTCAGCGATCGATGTATTTAGATGAGTTATGGATAAAAGAATGTGTTTCTGTTTTGCCGGCTGATTCACTATTTAATATTGTAAATAAAGTAGAAAGAAATTCCCTTTATGGTGAATAGTTATCTAAAGTGCTTCCATCCTAAATCTTTCAAACGCAAAAAATCATTACCCTCTTTCACATAAACACCTTTACCAGAAGTAACGTGCCCAATCTCGATAATGGGAATCTTGAAAACTTTAGCATTTTTTTGAATTATTTCTCTGTATTTTGGTGATGCTGTAAATACAAATTCATATTCTTCTCCTCCATGAAAAATTAAATCATTTAAATCAAGTTTTTGATATTTTGCATATCTTTCTAAATCTTTTCTATATGGAAGATTGTCGATAACAAATTTCTTCTTACTCTGTTTTGACATTTCATTTAATGTTGTAGATAAACCATCACTAGAATCCATTGATGATGAAAAATAATTTTTATTTTTTAAACCAAATTCTAATTGAGGTCTTGGCTGTATTACTGATTTAATTGCTTTTTTCACAAAAATTTTGTTCCCATTTTTCTTGTTGAGAAGTATATCTAATCCAGCAGATGTATATCCAAATGGTCCAGTCACAAATATCAAATCATTCTTTTTAGATCCTTTCCTTTCTATTATTCCATCTGTCTCTCCAAAAATACATATATTGAAAACGATCTCTTTTCCTTCATTTGTATCGCCACCGAGAATGGAAATATCATATTCATCACATGCTTTTTTAAAACCTATTGCAATTTCATTAATTTTTGAGCGTGAAATTGTCTTTGGTAAATTTACTGAAACTATCCCGAATTGAGGTTTTACACCTTTTGCAGCAAAATCACTTACACATGCAACAATGCTTTTTCTTGCAGCGTCAGATAATCTCATTTCTGATGGAATGTCTGTACTTTCAACTAATGTGTCTACCTTTGCTGCAATTTTATTTTTCCCAAAATTCAAAATTTCAACATCTTCAGTTACAAACTTTTTACTTCTCAATTTGCTCTGAAAAATTTTGATTATTGTTGATTCATCTAACTTTGTCATAACTCTGATTAATCAATTCTAATGCGTCATTTACAATTTTTTTACATTTTGTCTCGTTGTTGGATTCTGCTGAAACTCTGATGATATCTTCTGTGTTTGACTTCCTAATCAGAATCCAACTATCCTCATCAATAATTCCTTTGATTCCATCTGATGTGTTTGTTTCTGAATATTCTTTTGAAATTTTAGATGTCAATTTATCAATTACTTTATCATGAAAACTTGAATCAACTTTTATTTTCTCTCTGATTTGATAATAACTCTTCATGTAATTCAAAATTTCGTTGAATTCTGATGTTCCTAGCATTGACGCAATTAGGCCACTTGTTAGAATCCCATCTCTGCAATAATTGAATTCTGGTAAAATAAATCCACCGCTGCTTCCTTCACCTCCAGCTTGAGCATTATTTTTTAACATCAGATCAATCACATTTACTTCTCCCACTTTGGATCTTTGCACGGTTCCTCCTTTTTCTTTGATGAATTTTTCAACTGAAATACTTGTATCTGTACTTAGTACGAAATCTTTGTATCCTAATGCTAGAGATCTTGCTACTCCCAATCCTACTGTTATATCTGGAGCCTGTTTCTTTCCTTTTCTAACTACAACTAAACGATCCCCGTCTAAATCAAATGCAAATCCTATCTCTTTTTTATTTGATATTGTAATTAATTCAGATAGTTCATCTGATACAGGATCTGGACCTCTGGTACATCCTAAAAGATCTTTATTTATAATTTCAATATCACATCCAATCATACTCAATAATTCTGGGGCATAGCCACTAGCAGCCCCTCCACCTATATCTACAATTATCTTTGGATTGTTCTCTGTGCTTCCTATGATCTTTTTTGCATCTTCAACATACGTAGATGTAATATCCTTCTCTGCGCCTATTTTTGATTTTAACCTTTTTTGATGCTCAATAATTTGTGGAAGTTCTTGTTCATTAATTCCTTTTCCATTAATAATGAACTTCATCCCATTCCATTCAATTGGGTTATGGGATGATGAAATTATTAGTCCTGAACCATACTTCCTTGCCTCTCTAAAAACTACAGGGGTTGGAACTGTTTCTAAATTGAAAACATTAATTCCGTTCGTCATTAATGCCGCACAAGCTGTTTCTTTTATCATTGAACCTGATGGTCTAGTATCTTTACCAATAACACATTTTTTTGATTTGATCAATGATGAAAAATTGCCACAAAATTCTAAAATGTCATTTAGACCAAGATCCTCTCCAAAAACTCCTCTTATTCCAGAAATTGTTTTTTTCAACTAACCCAACTCGGAAAGGCTTTTTATTAACTCTGATGAATTTATTCAAACGTGCCTTGGTAGCTCAGCCTGGTAGAGCGAACGCCTCGTAAGCGTTAGGCCGCGGGTTCAGATCCCGCCCGAGGCTTTGTTTTGTTCCTTTTTAAAATATCTAGAAAATTCTTAAGAGACTAATTCATCAAAGGTTTCAATGTCTGTTTCTAATTCTTTTCCTAAACCTTCCCACCATTGCTTTGTTTGATCTGTCATATACTCTCTAGTTCTTTGCGTAAAATTGTCCTTTATAGATCTGTCGATTGATCAATAATTAATCATCTCGTAACATATTCTAAAATAATTTTGTTCTTCTTATTTCCTTTTCATCTTTCTGTATATGACTATCAAAAGTGTACCTGCAGCACATCCCCAAAATAATTCGGATGTACCATTTCGTATTCCATATGGTTCAAACAAACCGACAAAACCTAACGACATTATTGCAACAAGAACTAATCCCACAATTTCAAGTATCTTTGTCATGATCTTCTGTTGCAATCACATATTATCAAAAAGATATATGGTTTTGTAAATTAACCCATCCGTGGATAAATATCTTCTAGTGATCTTGGTTTTTATGGTTGTGACTGTTCCTATAGCGTTCGTTGAACCTGCTACAGGGCAATTCAGAGATCCGCCCCTTATTCCATTATTCTATGCGGCTATAAGCGGAATCATAATTATTCTGGTTTATACTTCTTATAAAGATAGAAAAAATCACCAAAAATCTAATGCCAAAAGAAAATCTAGAAGATAAATTTTAAAGCTCTAACCCAAATGATTCGGCAATACTTGAAAAATTCATATATGAATCTAAATATTGTCTGCCTTTAGGAGTTATTACAAAAGTATTCTTTCCGTCAAATTCAATTTTATTGATTAAACCTGCACCTGTTAAATTCTCTAAAAATTTAGATAATCTTG
>JAOUNZ010000126.1 GCA_029880665.1 Candidatus Nitrosopumilus sp. | reverse complement strand
AGATAAGAAATCAGGAATTCAAGTCAGTTAAATCAGATGATGGTGTGATTTTAGTTGATGCAAACGATCCTGTGTTTGCCTCATCTGCTATCAGCTTACTCTTTGGGATTGAGAAAATAGTGATTGCAAGGCAGATCAAAAATGATTTTCAGGATATTGTCTCAGAGATTACATCTATCGGAGGTAATCTTTTGCTAAAGGGAGAAAAATTTCTAGTGAGAGTTGAAGGAACGTCAAAAGGATTTGTAACAAAAGATGTTGAAATTGCAGCAACGTCAAGCATCATAGAGAAAAAATCAAACCTTGGAGCCACACCCGGAACCGATGGGAACTATGATAAATTATTGTACACATATCTTACAAAGAACAATGCATACATCAGTATTTTTTCTGACAAAGGCCGAGGTGGAATTCCGTATCAGTCCCAGAATAAAAAAACAATTTGTGCTATATATGACGAAATTTCTGCAGTTTCTTGTTTTGAGACGGTCAAGCAGGGGTACGATACAAGGATTATTGTCTGTTACAGACAAAAATCGGAATTGATGAATCTTGCTAAAATAATCAGTCAGATCATTCCAGTGCTTGTACAAAATGAAATAGATTTGGAATTTTTTCACCTAAAGATAAAACCAAGTGGGATCAGAAACTATTTGATATTCATAAGATCCGTATTAGAGATAATGTTGCAATATCCAGATACTCGCATATCGCTAGCATTATCACCGCTGATATTTTCTTCAGAGTTTATCGATAGTTCATTGATACGCGTGTTTGAAAAAGACAAGATCCCACTAACTCCACTTGCAGGCATAGATTTCAATTTGTTTGATGATGTAAAAGAGATAGGACTGGAAAGGAATATGAAAAAAATAGAAAAAATGGTCAGCATGTATTCTAACGAGGTTACTGCATTTTCAAAAAAAGAGGTCGAATTAGCAATGAAAACAAAGAAAAAGATTTCAATTATGTTAGGACCTAACAACGTGCATGATATTTTAGATTCGTTAGAAAACCATTGAAAATTTAAACGGGGGTATTTGGTTTCATATCGTGCTCAAAATAGGAGAATTTATCTATCCGTGGGGAAGCGGTCACTATTCACGAATGATGAGGCTAAATGAGGTATTAGATGATCATATCAAAGAAGAGTTCGAGGTTCATTTTTCAAGCAAGGATCATGTGTATGAGAAACTATTAAAGAAATTTCCAGATAAGAAAGAGAACATTCATGAAATTTTGATGCCTACGCCCATAGACGGTAAATTTGGCCCAAGCGTTTCAATGTCATTACTTAATTTGCTACTCCCAATTGCTAAAAACCCACCACTGGTTAGCCAGATTGTAAACTATTTGAGAGAGGAAAAAAAGCTGTACAACAAAGAAAAATTTGATTTGGTAATTAATGATGGAGACATGGGATCAAATATCCTTGCAAGAAGTCGTAATATTCCCAGCTTGTTTGTAACAAATCAATTCAAACCGAAACTATATGATTCAAGATCATACCTTTACCCGTCGTTAATTTTTATTGCAAAGCAGATTGCTAAAGCATCAAAGATCCTTGTAGCAGACTCTCCACCGCCATACACAATGTGCGAATATAATTTGAATTTTACAGATGAAGTAAAAGAGAAGATAGCATATGTAGGACATTTTACAAACAGCAAGGAAATCAGAAAAGAGAACATATCCGATCTTGAAAAATTAGTTCAAGACAATGAGTTTGGATATTGGATGAGGACCGGAAGCAGATCAACTAACGATGGCACAGGTCAGAGATATGAAGAAGTGTTTGCCAAAGATGAGATGAATAACGAGAAAAGAGTCATTTCACATGCAAGAAATGATTCCAGTATTGATTCTGTTTTAGGAAAGAACGGAAAAAGATATGCAGTATCAGAGGCCTTGGAAAAAAGTATCGACTGGATACAAATTGATGTTGGTTTTCTATCAGAACAGGAAAAAGATACGGTTTTGGGTTTATGCAGATATGCAGTTGTTAACGGCTCTCACACTACAATGGGTGAGATAATGGGGGGAAAGACAAAGCCGATAATTGGGATGCCAGTATATGATGAGCACACAAACAACATCAAGTGGGCTGAAGATAGAAAGCTGGGCATATTAGCAACCAAAACAAACCAAGTCATTCGGGCTATATCCAAAATTAAAGAGAATTACGAGGAATTTGAAGAAAAACTACACGAGTTTTCAATGAATTTTGTTCCTAATGGGGCAGAAAACTCAGCAAGGATAGTGTCCCATGCCTTAGAAGAAAAGAGATAAAGCATTATTTTGAATATTTTTCTTGTCTGGCACGCGGGATTTCGATGGGCGAACGGACCGCAAGGGATGATGAAAAAATCCGCGTGTCAGATTATATCGATCAGTTTGGAATGTGGGAACGCTTTTATGGAAAAAATTTAGCCAAAATATCAGTGCCTAACTGTCCAGAATGTACATCACGAGAGAGAAAGAAAATTGAAGCAAAGTACGAGGCAGATTTTCCAGAAGAGGATAGAAACAGGGATGCTTTGTTCAAGTTGTTTGATGAGATTGACATTCCAATGAAAATGGATGAAAAGAATAGAAGGCATTTCATTTGCAAGCGCTGTGGACTATATGCAACACGCGAAGAGATTTCAGATATCAAATTCAAGCTAAATCAGAGAGAAAGAACACGTGATGACAAGCATGATGACTATCTTGAATGGTGGTCAAAGAGTAAAAAAGAAAAAGCAGAGAATTAGAGTGGGTTTACAATGGTAAAAAAGAAAGAAGACGACATTCCTGACTGGGTAACTGCCGAAATCCAAAATGCAAAATTCAACAAACCTGAGGAGATGGTAAAGACAGGGTATATTTTAGAGATATACGAAAACGACAACAAAATTGATGCGCAGTTGTATGAGCCTGTGGAAGACGGACGACACATAGTAACAATGGATTTGTCAAAAAAGATCAAGATCAAAGACTTGGAGAAAGGAGTTGTCTATGAGTTTACTTTTGATCAGCACAAAGCTCCACTAAGCAAAAAAGTTTCGGAGTTTTTAGAAAAGGAAAAAGAAATTGACATGAACGCAATCTATCAGTTTGAGTTAAAATCACTTGAATTGCTGGATGTGGGCTCTAGCGAATCTGCAGACGACGATTTAGAAGAATAAATTAATTTTTTGTAGAATCTAGTTGTTTTTTAAAGGACATTCCCAAAATAGGATTGATAAGGTATGGGAATGTATTTTTCATCCATACTGCACCTCTTGCTACAGATGGAACAATAATTTCCAATCTTGTGGAATTAGCTGCTCTTAAGACTGCTTGGGCAACTGTTTTAGAATTAAGTGACATGCGGGAATATTTTGGCATTTTAGCAAAAGAAGCATGATCAAAAAAAGTTGGTTCTGACCATGATTGGGCTGACAACAGTAATTCCTACGCCAGTGTTTTTTAACTCGTGTTTGAGGCCCTCTGAAAACCCAAGCATCGCAAATTTTGATGCGCAGTATGAGGCAATTCCAGGTAAGCCAAAACTTGCTGCGACAGATGCGACATTAACTATATGCCCAGATCTTCTGCTCAGCATTACTGGAAGGAAGTTTTTGATGCAGTAAATCATTCCGAAGTAATTCGTCTCCATCTGGGATTCGATTTCATCTATGGAAAGATCGGAGACGGAGCCGTAGATGGCAAACCCAGCGTTATTTACCAAGATATCAACATGACCGAATTTATCTAGAGCTTTTTTTGACATTTGACTTACTTGGTCTTTCTTTGAAACGTCACACTGGCATACCAGTATTGTGACGGGAAATTTTTCTAGTTCGCTTGCGACCTGCTCAAGCTTGTGCTTTGTTCGTGCAACTAGGACTATATCAGCACCTTTTTTTGCAAATTCGATCGCTGTATACTTGCCTATTCCAGACGATGCGCCGGTAATAAGAACTACCTTGTTTTT
>JAOUNZ010000006.1 GCA_029880665.1 Candidatus Nitrosopumilus sp. | reverse complement strand
GTTCAATATCGATAAACTTGTTTGAAAAATCCCCCAGCTTTAGAAATTCATTCAAAACATATTCTGAAACATCTGTCTTATCTGATTGATATCCATTGGTTGTAATTCTAAATCTGGACTCCTGATTTTTCCTTGTATCTGTTCTTACTTTGGTTGTAACGCCTTCTTTAATTGAGAAACCTGCACCCATGGAGCCCAAATTTTCTAAAACGTTATGACTGTCCTCTAAATGGGCTTTGAAAAAACCCGTGATATGTGCAGGACAAAATGCCATTGCCTCCATTAATTTGAGTTTAAATTTTACATAAAATATAAGAATATGGCTTAAATTAATTAAATCAGTATAAATTGACTAAATTCATTCGTCGCCTACAAAGAATAGGAAGCAGTATCCTAGTATCGCTTCCAAAGGAGTGGGTTGATGCTAATCACCTTGATAAGAGCAGCCAAGTGGAAATTGAAACAGGACAGGATACCATTTCAATATCCGCAAATAAGGACACACGTCCAACAAAGGAACTTGTAATTTCTTACCCGTTGCCAAAAGAAGAAAACATTGTTGCAAACATTACAGGAGCTTATCTTTTAGGATATGATGTAATTCAGATTAATTCAAAATCAATCATTCCTGGAAAGGATAGAGAGGAAATACGCAATTCAATGCGAAGACTAGTTGGAATGGAAATAATCGAAGAAGACGCGTCTCACATTAACATGCAGTTTCTTTTAGATGCAACAACCCTAAACCCAGAAAAAATTCTCAAACGAATGAGTTCAATCGCACTTGGAATGTATGATGATGCATCCAATGGATTGATTTCAGACGATAAATCCAACCTACAAACATTATCAAAACGTGATGTTGAAGTGAATAGACAATATTTTTTACTTGTTAGATTAATTCGAAGTACGCTTGTTGACACAAGATTAGCCAATGCATTTAATTTAGAAAATATAGACGTGCTTGATTATAGGGTTGCAGCAAACGTTCTTGAAAATGCAGGCGATTCTATTGTGGAACTTTCTACTTTTATTTACAATACATCCTTATCTGATGAACTTTCTAAAAAAATATTTGATGTCGTAAAAAATTTTAGTGCACTAGCTGAAAAATCTATAATTGCATTTACAAAGCCTGATAGACTTCTAGCTATTGAAGCCATATTTTTACATAAACAATATGAAGAAAAACTAAGCTCATTACGAATTACATTCGCAAACAAAAAAGAGACCCCAATAGACTTTTTTGATTTACTCTACATGTATGAAAGAATTGCGCAATCATGGGCAGATGTAGTTGATCTTGTTCAGCCAATCTATAATGAATAATTAGAATAACTTCTTTTCTGCAGCATATGTTAAAACTGCACATATTGTTTTCGAATCTTGAACTTTGCCTGTCTTGATCATGGTCAATAATTTTTTCAAATCGATTTTCACCACCGACAGTATTTCATCTTCATCAAGCTTCAAATCTGCCATTTTCTTTAATCCTGAGGCTACAAAGCAATGAATTACCTCAGTATTGTAGCCAATTGACGGATAATAGGTGATTAACGGAGTCATCTTTTTTGCTCTATATCCAGTCTCTTCTTCCAATTCCCTAAATGCGCATTTTATTGGCTCCTCTTTTTTTTCTAATGTTCCGGCAGGAATTTCTAGGACATATCCATGTGGAAATCTATGTTGTTTAACGAGGATTACTTTGTTCTCTTCATCAAAAGCAAGCATGGCAGATGCACCCCTATGTTCAATCATTTCTCTTCTGACTGTTCTTCCTTCAATTTTTCCTTCATAGACACTAAGACCTAGAATCTTCCCGTCATAGATCTTTGTTTTCTTCACAACACATGCAGAAAATTATTCTTATTTAATTTGTTTGATATATGAGATGTAATTTTGGTGATTTCTTAAAATCAGTAATAGCTTTTTCTATCCATTTAATATAAAATGAAATCTTCTTTGGTATAAACAAATCAGCTGATTTCACATTTTTTATTGTTCTGACCTCTTGTACTATCTCATCCATTTTGAAAATATTGTCACTGTACATGAACAGAACAATCTGATTTTTTGCTATGAAAGGAACTTGTAGATATGATTCAGAAAATGAATTGTTCAAACTCTCTAACGTCTCTTTTAGATCACCGTCTATCCAAGTTAATACTGCATGAGAGATGAAGTTTTTTATTTTTCTGGGATCGTAAACTAGGGTAAACTGAATGCCTTCATTTTCATGCAATTTTTCAATGCATCGAGTTATTGTTTTTGTTGACATGTTGGTATTTTTAGCGATTTGCTCAATTCTTTGTCTTGGATCTTTAATTAATTCCTCTAAGATCTCCAAATCTGTTTTTGTAAGATTTGAATCAAATCCTGGATTTTCTGCTTCGAAAATTGATAATACCCTAAGATCCTTCATCAATTTCTTTGCAAGCTCAATTTTTTGTCCCATGTTCTCTTTTACTGAAATACCACAGACTGTTATTCCACCAATACATGGGACGACAAAATATGGCTCACCTACAAGACTTGCTTGCTCTAAAATCTCATCCGTGTTTTCGCCTGTTACCACAAAGTACAAAATGCCATAGCCCAATACAGGTGGCTCAACTTTGATGAAAAACTCTTCAATGATCTTCTTTTCTTGCATCTTTTTGATTCGAGCTCGAACTGCGCCTCCTGAAATCCCCAATTCTAGGCCTATTTGCCTGTCCGATTCTCTGCAGTTGTTTAGTAATCTGCTTAGTATTCTTATATCTAAATTGTCCATTTTATCACTTATTTTTTTATATATGATATAAAACAAACTAATCTATTATAAAATTGTCTATATAGTTAATACTATACATCACATACATTAAATGTTAGACTATTTTATGTTTCTTGTGGATTATAGACTAAAACTTGCAAAACGAATGCTTTTCAATAAAAAAGGCAGTTTGATTGGTGCTGTTTTAGCTGTAACGATTGGAATTTTGGTAATTCATGTAAACTTTGTAATCTTTCAGGGACTGTTTGATGCTATAGTTAGAGACATTAGCAATTATAGAAATGGCGATGTCCTTGTAACTGACGAGGCAGATTACATCGATAAATCTGACTTGTCAATTGTAAGTTGGTTTGAAAGAATACCTTATGTTGCGGGGGCAACACCGCGGCTTTCATCGACGGCAGAAATGAATATGACAAAAAATGGTAAACTAATTGAAGAAACCAGAGTGCCAATAGTTGGCGTTGATCCGTTTCGTGACATTAAAGCATCTACTGTTCATGAAACCGTTTCAGAAGGAAACTATGTCTTTTCAAGAAACTCAATTGTGTTAGGATCTAATGTGGCAGCAGATCTTGGAGGGGCTGAAGTTGGCGACAGCGTTAAAGTTCTTGTTGTTGACAGATTCGGAGAGGATCAGATTAGAAGATTTACTGTTTCTGGAATTGCAAAATCACCAGGGGGCCAGGGGTTTGACTATACTGCGGTTGTGCATATCGATACCCTACGTGACATGATGAAAAGACCTGGGGACACTGGCTCATTTATGGTGAAACTAAACGATCCTTCCAAGGCATCAGAGGTAAAAGAATTCTTTTTGAAATCGTTTCCTAATGATGATTTTCTGGCAGAAACCATAGAAGAATCAGCTGAAGAACAGCTTGCAGGTTTTAGATCTGGCATTGCAATGATTAGCATGATAGGCTATTTTGGAATGATGTCGTCTGCATTTGCAATTCTTACAATTCAAATGATGCTAGTTAATGGAAAAACTAAGGAAATTGGAATTATGAGGGCAATTGGGGCCAAAAGAAAAGACATCCTCATAGTCTTCATTTTTCAAGGAATGATTATCGGAGCAATTGGTGCTGGGGTGGGCACTGCAGCAGGATTGGGCTATACTTTTTATGCAAAGGAAACAAAAATGTCGTTTAACAATAGCTTGCCTCTTGAGGTCAGCTATAACTGGGAAAAGATCATACAGACTGCCTTGACTTCCTTTGCCTTGGCAATCGTTGCATCTTTGTATCCGTCGTACAGAGCAACAAAGCTATTGCCAGTGGAGGCGATGCGAACTGTCTAAAGTACTTGAAATCAGCAATGTCAGCAAGATTTACGGAGAAGGCGACAGCAAAGTCAAGGCACTTGATAATGTGTCATTTTCAATTGAAAAAGGCGAGATTGTCCTAATTGTAGGAAGTTCCGGTTCTGGAAAATCCACGTTACTTAACATGATTGGATTGTTGGATCATCCGTCAAATGGAAAGATCTTCATTGATGGAGTTGACACCACAACACTTGATGATAATAAGATTTCTTCATTTAGAAACAAAAAACTTGGATTTATCTTCCAATTTTCTAACCTGCTTACTGATCTCTCTGTTTTAGAAAATGTATTGCTGCCAAGACAAATCGGAGGAACTGACGGTGCAGCTGAAAAGGAGGCCATAGATCTGCTAAAAGCAGTAGGACTTGAAAAACAAATGTACAAGCGTGCAAACAAGATTTCAGGCGGACAGGCTCAAAGAGTAGCAATTGCACGAGGACTGATCAACCACCCTTCAATCGTCTTAGCTGATGAACCAACAGGCAATCTTGATTCTGTAACCTCAGAGACAATTGTTCAGCTAATGAAATCAATGGCAAAAAAACTCAATCAAACATTCATCATAGTCACACACGATAGACAACACTTTGGTCAAGTAGACAAGGTGATAACAATAAAAGATGGCAAGTCGTATGAGGGTGAACAACCATCTGAAATGGAGGTCTTGGTATGATGAATGCAAAACTCTTGTTGTCGTTATTTGTAATCGGACTATCTCCGTTTGTTTTTGAAAACTCGTATGCACAAATCGCCTCTGGAGGATTTGGCAATTCCCCTTTTGAGCGAGACTATGGGGATGTCAAATTCCTTGATGCATACTTCGGAACAACAGATGAAAAATTTGAGATTGATGCAGGCGACAAAAATGTGCCATTTACAGTAGTAATGGCAAATGTTGGAACTCAAGACATTACTGGAATACGAGGACAACTGTCGCTGCCTCTTGGATTTTCAGCCTCAGACGGACCTGGTTCATTGATTTTTGCTGACGCTAACTCAAATTCGCTTGCCGGGGAAATCTTTTACCTCACTTTCTTTGTAGACATCGACAAGAATATCCGGGTCCAGCAATATCCTGGCACGATCAAAGTTGACTATTCTCGACTGCGTGAATCCGGAGTTCGAACCGCGTTTGAGGATTTTGATTTTAAAATAACTGGAAAAAGTGTGATAAACATACGCGCACTAGATCCATTCCTTACATCATTGCAGCAGAACTATGTGACAATTGAAATTTCAAATGATGGAACTGCGCCGATTTCAAGTGTTAATGTGGTACTGCAAAACACACAAAGTGAAAGAGCATCAACCACACAGTCTATCACTAACATAGAGAACGTAGTGGTTCTAAATACCGACTGGGAGGTTGGCGAGATTGCTCCAAAATCAAAAAAACAAATTGAACTTGGCATATACGTGCCAGAATCTCTGAAAGGCGATACGCTTCGTGCACCCATTGAAATAACTTATTTTAATGCACATGGTGACAAGCACACCGTTTCACGAATAGCTGATTTCTATGTTAAGGGCTTCATCGATTTGTCGATATACAATATTGATGTCATTGAATTGTCCAGCACACAGATGGTAATTGGAGAAATAATCAACGAAGGAAATGAAGACGGATTATTTGGTTTTGTAACTATTGAACCACGCGGAGATTCCAATATCAAACCGAGTACTCAATTCATTGACGAAATTGAAATAGATGCCCCTGTTCCATTTAACATTCCTATAGAGTTTAACGGCAAGTCAAAATATGGAGAACATGACGTCACCATTACCGTGCGATACAAGGACGGTGTCAGAGATGAGATCTTTCAGCCACTTGAGACTACAATATTTGTTGAAGAGCCACCAAACGATGAAGAGTCAGGCCCTGATTTTATCATGATTGTCATTCCAATTATCGCGGCAATTGGCATTGGAATTTACATGATGCGCAGGCGTAAAAAAGTAACAGCACAGGCAAGCTAGGTGCTAAATTTTAAATCCAAAATGAGGAAATGAGATACGTAAATTGAGATTAAGCATAATTGTTCTCATTGCAGTTCTAGCAGTAGGAAGTCTGGTGATCTCTTTGGGATTTGTAACAAACCAAAAATATGTTGAAGTTCCTGAGATTTCAAATCAATATGAAAAATTAGAGACATACAAAAATGAACTTGAAAAAATAAATCAGTACAATAGACAAGTTCTAAAGGACCTAGAAGAGAGAATCAAAAACTCTGATGACATCCATCTGGAGCAGATCAACGAAGAGATTGCAGTGATAAGAAAGGTAATTGATCAAAACGCAGCAGAGCTTGACGAAGTAATCAAAAAACTATCTCAAATGGAATCAGATCCCTGATCCAATCCTAAAACTATCATCCGAGGAAATGGCTATCTGTCAAAATACATTTACCTGGCTAATCTGAATATTCTATAGGTTGGTGAATGTTTCTAGACGTTCTTCTAAATTCATATAGTTACTGACAAATCCATCTTTGTTGGAGACGCACCGGAAACTAACAGCCATCGGAGTGGTCTTGTTGGTTGTAACATTTCTGATCAACTACTATCATCAAGAGGATCACCCTGGCGTAGGATTGAACTATGCATATGTCACCGGGATTGCAATGCTGGCAGTCTTTTCAATTAGCTTCATAATGTTTACAAAAGATCGGCTAAATACTTGAGATTTTTGCAGATTTAATGACTGGTGTAAAATCGCATTTTTAGAAAAACAATTCACTTCTGAATATATGACATTTGCATCACCTAGGCTTGCAGAAGTTCTCAGCGTGTCAAATACAAAACTAACCGTCAAAGTATATCATGTTTTTGATCCTAATCTGAAGCGCTTTTCAGACCGTAAGGTTATATGCAATTGTTAGATCTTGCGATCATGCCGGGGAATGAAATTGAAGTCCCAAAGGAATTACGAGAGTTTATGCTGGAAAAAGCAGAAGAAACCTTCCTTGGACAAAAAAATGGAGCATACAAGCAGTACCGTTATGGCAACTTACACATTAGAGAATATGGCGACAAATTTTTAGTCCATACAGATAAGGTAGACCCAAGAAAAGATCCGGTTGGACATTTGATTCACGATGCACCCGAGGTCCTAATCGGTCTGGCATGTGCAGTCTTCGGTTCACAAGTTGCAAAAAACATTCTTGATAAAAATTCAAAAAAACAATCATTTACAGTCGGTCTCATAACATCTATTGTCTCTGGATATGTGGGATATACAGCAACAAAGAAAATTAAGAATTATCTGGAGTAACTAATGTCTGCAGCTAGAACCATTCAAGTATTCATTAAACTCTTGCCGTCAGTTTTGGCATTACGCAGAGATAGAAAAACCTGGATCAACCAAAAGAAAAATGAGATGGATTTAGAACAATTCCGAAAAAATGCTCAACGAGCTCTAAACGCATTCATCTCACTAGGGCCTGTCTACATCAAACTAGGTCAATGGCTTTCTTCAAGGGCCGACATATTGCCCCAGCCGTATCTTGAAGAGCTTGCAAAACTACAAGACAGCGTACCTGTCACCCCTTTTGATCAGGTAAAACCAATAATCGAAAAAGATCTTGGTCCAATTGATGAGAGATTTGATGAGATAGATACTGACTCCATCTCCGGTGCATCAATAGGGCAAGTTTATCGAGGTTCTATTTCCGGCCAGCAAATTGTCATCAAAGTGAAAAGACCCGGAATCGAAAAAATGGTCGAGCAAGATCTCAAAGTTTTAAAAAAAATACTTCCATTGGCATTGAGATTTGTTGATCCAAACTTGCGCTATTCAGCAAAGGCCATGCTCTCCCAGTTCATTGAAACTGTCTACGAAGAGATGGATTACACCATAGAGTCTCAAAACCTTAAAAAAATCAAAAGTGACATGAAAGACTCCAACCGGGTAATAGTGCCGTCTGTTTTTGATGATCTTTCTTCAAAAAACGTGCTAACAATGGAATATCTTCCTGGAATCAAAGTTACAGATGTCAAGGCACTTGATGAGAAGGGAATTGACAGGGAACATCTAGTCATTGATGTTCACAAGGTCTTTTTTACCATGCTTCTAAAGCATTCAATCTTTCATGCAGATCCCCACCCTGGAAACATCGCAGTGACTGATGATGGAAAACTCATCTTGTATGATTATGGAATGGTAGGAAAGATAAACAATGAAACCAGATTCAAGCTAATTAGGCTCTATCTTGCACTGGTCGAGAAAAACCCCTCAAGGGTTGTCAATGCAATGAATGATCTTCGGATGCTGACTCCTGGGTATAATAGGTCAGTAATTGAAAAAGGAATCGAGCTTTCGATTGGTGCAATGCATGGAAACAAGCCTGACGAAATGGAAGTACAGAGTTTGATGGAACTTGCAAATCAAACCATGAGCAAATTCCCGTTTGTTTTGCCAAAAAATTTGGCCTTGTACATGAGAATGGCCTCGATAATTGAGGGGATCTACAAGACACATAACGTTGATTTCAAGTTTGTCAAAGTATTGAAGAACATTCTAGAGGAGGAAAACCTCATTTCAAGAGCATATGTTGAAGAATTAAAGATCTCGTTTGACAGCTTTGCAAAATCCATTGACTCTGCTCTGCGAATTGGATCTGAAATGGAGAAACTTCGGGACGAGGTTTCTGTCTATGTGAAAAAAAGAAAACCAACTGTCTTAATTGGTGGAAGCATATTTGCCTCTGCAATTTTTGTAGGCTCTACATTTTTGTTCCAGTCCAGCGAATCCCTAGGTTTGGCCGGAATGGTCATTTCTGGCTTGATAATGACAGTTTCGGTGTTGTTTAGAAAGTACTAACTATTCTATTGGGATGTTTTTTCCCTTTTTTGCTACGGGGATAATTAGCGTAAGAACCCCGTTTTCATATTTTGCAGACTCTATTTTCTCTTCGCCTTGTTTGATGTCTATTGGAAGCCTGATTTTTTTGTCAATCAAGTTTGGCCTCTGGTTTGAAATCAACGTCTTTGATTCCTTTTCATCGACTTCTTTTTGAGCCTTGATGGAAAGTATGTCTTGGCACAAGATCAACTTGATGTCTTGCTTGTTAAATCCAGGAATGTCAATTACCACCTTGAGATTATCTTCATTACGGTACATGTCAATTGGTGGCAAAACAAATTCATAGAACTCCCTTGACTTGTTTCCTATTTCCTTGATTACTTCGCTAACAAGTCCCATTTTGTGGTATGTACTCCATTTTTGGTTATAAACCTTGATAAAATCTGGTCATGATCCGGTTCAATATCTAGAGAAATTGTTTCAAATGTAATCAATTCAGATTTAGTAATTGCTGTAAGTTATCTTGCAAGATTATTTCACATGAATCTTACTTGTTATTCTTGTAATTGTATCTGGCATTAAAATTTGAATTAATCTTTTCTATTAATGATTTGGCAACACCATCTCTCAATCTGGTGTGATAGTCTTCTATAATTATAAAATCAGATTTTTGATCTTCTTCTCTTCCGGTAATTGCATCACATAAATGTCAATCATACATCTAAACAATTTCTATACATCATATACTAATAGAGTTCTATCCTGGTTAATCTCATGGAGAAATTAGATAGAATAATCTAATCCTATTTCATTAATTATCTTTATAATTTCAGATTCTAAAATAGCATAACCATAGTTCAGTAACGCATTGATCTCGTCTGATGCATTATAGTTTCTAGAGTTTGTCTTGTTCTTTCTTCCTGTAAAATTTGGATACAATTCATTGAAAATTACAGTTAGATTTTCATGGTAACTTTCTGCAACCATTCCCTCATATACCGTCAGTTGTTTGATAGATTTTTAATCAATCAGTTTCCCTGTCTTGGTATACATGATAGTTGTAATTGAAGGCGGAGACCAGGCAGGAAAGCTGACCCAGTCAACCATGTTGGAAAAATCCCTTAAAAAAAGGAAGATCAAGACTAAACTGTTTAATTTCCCTGACTACAAGACCCCAGTTGGAAAGGAAATCAGGCAATATTTGGACGGGAAAAGGAAATTCCCCCCACAAGTGATTCATTGTCTTTTGGCTGCAAACAGGTGGGAAAAACTTGATGAAATTCTGGCAGCGCAAGAAAAAAACTCTGTTTTGATTATGAATCGCTATTATCACTCCAATCTGGTTTATGGTATTGCAAACGGCATGAAACAAAAATGGCTTGAGAATCTTGACGCCGGACTTCCAGAAGCTGATCTTGTGATTCTACTTAATGTTACACAAAAAGAATCGTTTTGTAGGCAAAAAACCAATCGTGACAAGTTTGAAAAAAATGAAAAATTTTTAAGAAAAGTTTCTAAAATTTATCGCACAACTGCTAAAAAGAAACACTGGGAAATAATTGATGCATCAAAACCTAAGGAAGAAATACACGAAGAAATCATGAAAATATTCTCAAACAAAATAGGACTATGAAAAAAATCTATCTGGACATTATTGATCCAATACATGATTTCATTCGTGTCTATGAACAAGAGCTATCAATAATTGACAACCCTATTTTTCAGAGATTAAGGAGAATTAGGCAGCTTTCTGGCGCACATTTGACATATCCTGCCGCTCAACATACCCGATTTGAGCATTCGCTAGGAGTCATGCATATTGCAAGCCAAGCAGGCCATGCACTAAATGAAAAAGGAATCTTACGGTCTGGTGATATTGAAATTCTTCGACTTGCAGGTCTCTTACATGACATAGGTCATGGACCGTTTTCTCATTTATTTGAAGAAATAATCCAAGAAAAAAAAATCTCACATGAAAATTTTGGCAAAGAAATAATTTTAAATTCTGAGATAGGTGATAATTTATCAAAAAACGGTTTTGATAAAAAATTAATCACAAAAATTGCTTTTGGCAATTCCAAATTCCAATACATGAATGAAATTATTTCAGGTGCGCTTAGTGCTGATATGATGGATTATTTACTTAGGGATGGTTATTTTACTGGCGCCGAACATGCCAAAATTGATCATAAAAGAATCACACAATCACTTGATGTATACAAGAAGAAGCTGGCTTTGGAACGCTCTGCATTGTATTCATTTGAATCCATGATGCATTCCAGATATCAGATGTTCAAAGCAGTATATTTTCATAAAACCGTGCGTGCGGCCGAAGTAATGCTTATTGAGGCATTAAGGCTGGCTGATGATGAATTTGGATTTACAACTTTCAACCTGAATGAGTTTGTGAAGCTCACAGACGAGTATGTTTTATCATCTCTGCTCTCATCAGAATCCTCAAAATTAAAACGTGCCAGACAGCTTGCACAAGACTACCAAAACAGAAAATTGTTAAAATGTGTCTATGAGCGTATACTGACCAATCAAAACAACTTGAAAAAAATACGTACTGATGAATTAAGAAATGAAATCTCTAAAAAATCAAAAGTTGACGAAAGTGAAATCTTTGTAGACAGCTCTTTCACTCCATCAATTCCTCTTGCACCATCTAAAAACGAGTCTAAATCTATAATTTTGATCACCAACGAGAACGGAAAATCTTCTGCAAAAGAGATGCCTATTTCGGAAATTCCTGTGGTCTCAGCTATTTTTGGTTTTATGAATATTCTTAGAATCTACACCCATCAAAACAACAGAAAAAAAGTTGAAATTGCCGCAAAATCAGTCTTAGGTGAACTAAAATGAAAAAACGAATTGTCATCAAACTGTCTGGTAAAATTTTTGCCATGGACAATGTCAGAGTGCTAAAAGACTATGCGGAATTTTTAGTAAGAATCAGCAAAATCTGCCAACCAATTGTCATAGCCGGTGGCGGAAACATTGCACGACATTATATTTCACATGCGAGATCTTCTGGAGCAGATGAATCAACGCTTGATGAATTGGGAATTGAAATATCCAGGCTTAATGCAAAACTATTGATTTATGCGCTAAAAACGAAGGCATACTCACACCCACCAACTACTCTACAAGAAGTCAGGCATGCTGTAGATGATGGATTGATTGTTGTGGCCGGTGGCCTGCATCCGGGTCAAAGCACCAATGGTACTGCAGCTTTGATTGCCGAAAAAATACATGCCGAACAATTTCTTAATGCTACTGATGTAGATGGAGTTTATGATATGGATCCTAACAAATTCAAAAAAGCTAAAAAATTCAAGCGAATTGATCTTAAAAATCTGAAAAATATGCTAATTCATGAAGATTCCATAGCGGGAGGCTATGACTTGATGGATATTGTTGCCCTAAAAATCATAGAGCGGTCCAAAATTAAAACAAGAATACTAAAGGCCGAACCCAAAATTATTGAAAAAGCCATTAAAGGCGCAGATGTGGGCACTGAAATCATACTGCCTTCAAAATAACTCGTCTTAAATTTTGTTCTGTATGATCGGTCTTGTCTCAGACCAAATCTGAATCTCTTTTTCTGAATATTCGTCAATTCCTGACTCCCGTAGTTTTTTAAAAATTGACATGGCTGCTTCTTTTTCTACTGTCTTTGACTGGGCCTTTGTAAACCCATCCTTATCCACAATCACCACTACATACCCACCTTCAGAAATAATCACTGCAGCAAATTCTTCTTCCCCCACTGGATAAAATACACCGTTAATTTTCTTGGTTGTCAAAGTCAGCATCCCAAATCCAGCAACCTCAAACATCCTCATCTGTGATTTACTTGCTCTCTGCTTTCCTTGTTGTACTGCCTGAAAATATTGCATGATTTTTTCTTCCTTCGATGATATAATAACTATCTTAACATTTAAGATGTCTAAACGATGTGAAAAACTGTGAATCCTAAAATCTTCGTAGGTGCCGCTGTGGCGGGACTAGCTATGATTTTAGGTGGAATTCTTTTGGTAGGACCTACAACAGTTATACCTTCTCAAGAAGATACTGCTCTCATTCAAGGCAGTATGGAAGCAAAGCCCCTTCAGATCGAATTAGAGAACATCTCTGTTGAAAAAATTTCAGAAAGAAATGCCGAAATTAATATTGCGTTTAAAGTCTCTAATCCTAACCCACGTGCTGTTATTGTCCAAATGATGGACTACCAATTGTTTGAAACAAATTATTCTGATTCTGAACAAATTTCTGGAGGCGGGATAGGTAGTAGGCCTGAAGGGATGGTTGAGTTTGGATCAAACTACTACACTCTTCTTGGTGAGAACTCAATCATTCTAAAAGATACTATTGCATTGAAAGGATCTGAAAATACTCCTGAGCTATGGGCTATTCTAAAAGGTGATAATCCATCTTGGAAAGTATCTGGCGATTTATTTTACAATTTGAGCTCCATGACCAGCGGACAAGAAAATACACTTCACTTTGAGTTCACCAAATGAATTGATATTGTATCACAAAATGATAAAACTATGATAATCTGTTTTTAGGCAAAGAATATTAGCAAAGTTATAAAAGGCCGTAAGATATTTTTTTATCAAATGGCAGAAGCAAGTATGGCAGCATTTGGAGCAGCAGCTGGGGTAGCAATTGCACTGGCGGTAGTAGTTTTCGCTCTTCGTGGCAAAGGACATCCAGAGCCACTAGATTAAATAAAGAATTGTTCCTTTATGGTATTTTTCATCTATCTAAATTAGTTTTTCTTACTCAAACCTAGCATCTCGGCAAGCGATAACTGTTTAGTGTTTACTTTCTTCATGAAACATCTTTCAAAATACTGACAATCAGAACAATCAGCTGATGGTTCCAAGATTGGCGTTTTTTGTTCTTTTAGAAGATCATTCAATATTTTGACTCTTCTAATTACCTCTTCAAACATTTTCTTGTTACGTGTCATTGAGAACGTTGTTTCTTTTCTGTCACCTGTAATGTAAATAATAATGCCATCTGATTTATCATATATCCACATGCATGCATTAAGATATAGAACATCATTTGCATGAGGACTCTCTAATTCACTTGGTGCTGTCCTGAATAGAAGAATAGAATCATCTGCTACCATATCTGCCTGGCTTCTTAGATTTATGTCATTTATGGGAAATTCTTTTGGCTCACTGCCATATTGTAATTTTCTTAGTAACCCTGAGAGAAGATCATTAAACCCACTGCTCTCGATCTCTTGAGGTTCAATTCTGTTATAATAGGAACGCCTTAGACACTGAACCACTTCTTGAAGATGAATAGTCTGAATATCTTTTGAATCTATGTGGATCTCAAATTCTCTTCCAATTGATCCAATAGTGTTTTTAATAATAGTTCGAAAATCTCTATCACCCATCATAATGAACCATTTCCCATGTTAACTTATATTTTAGCTCATGAATTGAGTTATAATTTTTGAAATCCTTCCTGAAAAAGCTAGAATGACGAAATGAAGTCCAAAACCTATAGCTGCTCCAAGAACCAGTTCACCCGTTAAAAAATAAAACCCTAAGAACAGTCCTAAAGGAGGAAGAGTAAAAATCATGGCTAGAAACGAGCTAACCCAGATAAATCTAATTAAAACTTCTGCAGAAACTTGAGTTTTTTTCTTTGGAAAACCAATCATTACAATTCCTATTCTTCTTGTAGGATTAATTTTGACATGGTAACTTCAGTTGATATCTTTTGTTCAACTGCAAAAGCAATAGCGGCTAGATTTCTAACTTCAAATGAAGTCAACTTGATAATCCCAATAATTGTTGCAAAACTAAACATCTTTGTGAATGATCTTAGTGATGAACTGTATATTGCTATCTCGAACTCTCTTTCGAATTCTGCTATTGCATCCAATTCATTTTCTGCTTGCGGAACTAAATTCTTATATTTTGTATTGGATAATTCATTAAACGCATCTCTTATTGTAGATGCTGTTATCATTCTATTTAGTAATTCTCTTGCAAAAGGGTTAGTCCCAATAATCAAATCTTGGATTTGCTCTTCCTGCAATTTCCAGAATTTTCCTCTTATCACACTTAAAATGTTATAAAAGTCAATGTCCATTGAAACTAATTTTGTTGCCTCTTTATCCGAATACTTTTTCATTGCACCAGCAAGATGTTGATAAAAAATTTTATCAAAATATGTGTCAAATATCTGCAAGTTCTTTTTTTCATTGTATAATGCTGCTGCTTTTACAATGTCCTCTCCAAATTGGACTGAATTCAAACTTGCAACGGACTCTTCAAGATCTTTTGTAACTAGTGCTTTTATCACAATGTCTCTTTGTTTGATTAATTCTTCAGCATGAAGATTTACGTGAGTCTCAAGATCCTCTTGAGATTTACCTAATACTTTGCCCTTTAAAATTAATTTGAGATTTGTTATGATGAATTTCATATAATATGCGTCCAACACACCTGAATTTCCTGTAGTCCTTGCAATAGAATAATGAATGTCTGCTAACTTGCTTCTCAGAGATGACTCGATATTTTGTGAAGTATATGGTTTTTGAACATCTGAAACAGCATCAACATAAACCGTATTTTTGATTCTGGTCATTAATTCTTCTAAATCTCTGGATTCAGCCAATGTCTGAAAATCAGTTTTTGTTAATAACTTACCTCTCTTACTATATGCTTTAACCGATGCAAAGACATTTTTTGATCCGCCCATGTGGTAAAAGTAAGATCTAATAGATTTTAATGTTTATGCTCTATATCCGACAAAATCATCAATATTTTTCTTTGATCGTCTTTGCTACATGATAACATTGATTTTATAAACTCTACATCACATTTTAGTGTAAATTTTGTCGTTTCACTTATACCTTCTAACGTTATTGGTACTATATTTTCTCCTTTTATACAACGTACAGATACATATTTTTCTAATAACAAAAAACACAAAGAAGGGCTAATTTGGTACAGCCCGTTCAATCTTTCTCCCAAATCACGCTGATGTGTGAATTTAATAAAATCTATCTCTACCTTAGTATGTCCTATACAAAATAATAACAATATGCCTGTATTGGTTAATCTGTAATATCCTGTTCCTTCATTCTGTAGCAGACGCGGTCCCCTTTTAACTGGAATTTTTCCATCCATTTCAATTATTCTTTGAGGTAGCAAATTTTTTTCAATATCGTCATAAACTCCAGAATATATATTTTTCCAAGACTGTTTGGCCTCTATGCTGATTTTCTTTGCAATCTCAACTTTTGTTCGCTGTTTAAAATTTTGTGTGGTCCAAATTATTTCAATTATCTTTCTTTGTCTTTTTGCTTTACCTGTTAGTTGATTTGTCATCTTAAATGTATCAAATAGAGATATTTTTGACAAAATCGATTCTCATCTATCTTTTGCAGATATTAATCTATAGAAAATTCAATTTACATTAATAATGTATTTTTTTTAAAAAAATAATATATTCTTATAAACAATTTATTTTTAGGGTAGGAAATGAAAAAGCAGAAAATTTTGCTTGTTATGGTGTTTACAATAGTGTCAATGGTGTCTGTTGCTGCGATGACTCAGGCTTATGCTCAATCTACTTCGGATGGTTTAGATGGTTATGTACGTGGAACTTCTGGGATATATACCGGCAACCAACACGAATGTTGGTATCCTGGTGAAGATGGCAACATGTTACCATGTAGAATTGATACTGGTGATACAGCCTGGATGTTGACTGCTACTTCTTTGGTACTTTTGATGAGCCCTGGCGTTGCGGTATTTTATGGTGGTCTTGCTAGGAGTAAGAATGCCGTTAACGTTTTTGGTATGGTCTTAATTATAATGGGCATTGCTGCTGTTCAGTGGCTTCTATTTGGTTATTCTTTGGCATTTGGACCTAATTATGAATCAGGTAATGCGTTTATGGGCGCGCTTGATTATGTTGGATTTAATAATGTCTCTCATTATGCTCCACTAGGATCTGTAGGCAATTGTAATGATACAACATCAGCTGCATACCAAATGAATCAAATGGTTGATGCTGATCAATGTAGCCAAGATTGGCCTGGTACTATTCCACATATGCTTTTTGCAATATTTCAAGGAACATTTGCAATTATCACCCCTATTTTGATTATAGGCGCTGTTGTTGACCGCATGAAATTAAGTGCAGTTTTAATATTTGTGGTGGTTTGGTCTACATTTGTCTATTATCCTGTTGCTCATTGGATATGGGGAGGTGGATTTATGGCAGATGGCACATTAGATCTAGATCCATCACTCTCACCTAGTTTTGTACTTGATTTCGCCGGAGGTGCAGTTGTCCACATAACTGCTGGGTTTGCAGCACTAGCTGCAGCGCTTGTTTTGGGAAGAAGAATGGGGCTTGGAAAATTACCAATGGAGCCACATAATGTCCCAATGGTCGTATTAGGTGCTGGTATTTTGTGGTTTGGTTGGTTCGGATTTAATCCTGGAAGCGAAGTTATGGTTGATGGTATAACTGTTAGTGCTTGGATGGCTACCAATATAGCTGCTGGAATGGGTACTGTAACTTGGGTATTACTTAGTTGGGCTCATACTGGAAAACCAAGTATAGTTGGTGCTGCTACTGGAACTATTGCTGGATTAGGAACCATCACACCTGCATCTGGCTGGGTGGGTCCAATGGGTGCACTGATTATTGGGATTGCTGCTGGTGCAGTGTGTTATGGTGCTGTTGCTTTCAAGAATGCTAGAAAATGGGATGATGCGTTAGATGTATGGGGAGTTCATGGAATGGGCGGTTTGACAGGTACTATTCTTGTTGGTACACTTGCAAGTCCACATATTTGGGATACTGGAGATGGTATTGGTGCTTGGACTGGTACTGCTG
>JAOUNZ010000026.1 GCA_029880665.1 Candidatus Nitrosopumilus sp. | reverse complement strand
CCAGATTCGGTGTGCATCAATTGATTGTCACGGATCTCCCTGAGCAGTTGCACCTGTGGCGCCATCTCAGAGCCATATGCTGCAGTTGCAATTAGACAACCTCCTCCATTTGTTGGGATTTTGTCTATTTCTTGCACGGATTTAGATTCTTTTTCAACAATTTTATTCGTATCAGAATCAAGATAACAACATACAAATTATTTCCTTTTGGCATCAACTTAATTTGGTATTGAAATATGAAATTAATAGAATAGATCAATCCAAATTTTAAATTCTTGCGTGATTTGACTGCCGTGAAATTTTTGTATTTTTGCAGATTTTTGATTAAGAATCACCAATAAAACATCATGATTGATTTTAAGAATGTCATTGAATGGTTTGACAAACGGTCTTTTATTAGCCATGTAGATATATGGAAGGTTTTTTGAAATTCCAATTTCTTTGATGACTACTTTATCATTTTTTATCCAACCAAAAATACAAAGAGTTTCTATAAATTTACCTGCTGATGGAAGATTTTCTTTTAGTTCTAGTATTCTTTTTTCAATTTTTGATTCTATTTTTTCTAATGATTCTTTTCTATTTGTTTCCCGTAACAAAGATATGGTTTCGAGTCCCTTGCCATATGGATAATATACTGATATGCATTCAGAATCAATTTGTTTTATCTCATGCAGAAATTGGTTTATTGATAGCCATTCAGAAGGAGTAATTTCAGAAGATTTTGGATTGGTTTTCACATGTATTGTGATTCTTTTTTGTATAAATTCTAAATTAATCTCCAAAATTGAAGCAAAGTGGGTCCACGGGGATTCAGTCACCTTTTTGGGGATAGAAATGGACACAGAATTAAACAATGAAACTTTATTCTATGCCCGAAATATGACCTTAAATCCGAATTTGATCGTAACATGATGTCTATTGAGATATGGGTTATAAACGACCATTCGATATTGTAATTGGGCCAATATTGAGTAAAATTGTAAATCCTAAAGTAATAGACATCATAAAATCCAAATCCATTACACCTACTTTTGATCCAAGTATGAAAACTCTGATGAGGATAGTAAAATTCATGCTTGAACATCCTTCAGAGGGAAAAACACAGATGGCATTAGATACCAAACTAAACTATGCAAGACTTGCAAAACACATTGTCTGGATGGAAAAAAAAGGTCTTGCCAAATCTACAATTTACGATAACAAAATACACATTTCATTAACTAAAGATGGCAGAGACTTTGCAAAAATAATTTCAAAAATTATCTAGATTTTTCTAACACTTACCATTACGTCTATCATGTTATCAAATAGGATCCCAAAAATGAAAAATTATTTATGAATAAATAGATGAATTTGTAATTATTTCTTCAATTTTGCAAATAATTTTTTTTATCTATGTAAAAATGGGGGGGAAGGTTAATCCTTTTTGTCTATTTTTGCAGAGTCATCTTTCTTTGGCTCTACTTTTTTCTCGTCATGGCCTTTTGGCAATGTTGGTTTTGTTTCTTTATCTTCCATACTGTTATTTCAGAAAATAAGATATTAAGTGGCGCTGACATAGCAGTGTATTTAGTGAACAAGTATGGTAACATAATAGACACATTGGTAAGTATTACGCACTAGTTAGGTACTTGAAAACTTTGTTTTTGTTTTACATTACAGCTTGAGAGTATTTCATCAGTTAATTTGTCAAATTCAGATGCAAAATATATTACGTTGGAATATACCACGATATAGTTATGTTACACTAATACAAGAATCTGTTTTGTAAATTCTAAACGTTTGTTTGATTTTTTTACAAAATAGTTTGATAACTATGATTTTCAGAATATTGATAGCTAGAACTAACTTTACTGGGGTTTAATAGGTAAAAACACGTATTGAGTTACATGTTACAAAAATATCAAATTCATAATTGCAATGATAGTAAATTAATCACAGACATGTTTAATGGAGAAATTTTTTGTGCTAATTGTGGAACTGTAATAGAAGAAAAATTAGACAATCACAATGATATGCCACTTCAAAGTTTAGAGGATTTCATGAGTAAAAGCCATGTTGGTTCAAAACAATCTCTTTCAATATATGACAAAGGAATGTCATCCATCATTGGCAAAGATAAAGACGCTACAGGCAAACCATTATCTTCATTTAACAAATCAAGATTTAATCGACTAAGGATATTAGACAGTAGAAGTAAAACAAAAAAATCATCCGAAAGATCACTTGTAAAATCCCTAACTTTTCTAAATGGATTAAAAGGAAAGCTAGGCATTTCTGAGAATACCGTGGAGGCTACATCTTCGCTATTTAGAAGGGCACAAAAACACCAATTGATCCGAGGAAGAAGTTCCAATGATTTGATGGCAGCATCTTTGTATGTGTCATGCAGGCAAACTAGTACTCCTAGAAGTCTAGAGGATATTTCTGAGACTGCCAATATTACAAAGAAACATCTACAAAAATCAGTTAGAATTTTGATTGAGGAATTTAGACTTGTATTGCCTCAATACAACATCTCCTCATTTCTGACTAAACTATCCAATGATCTAGGCATTTCTGAGAAAACCAAACGTTATGCACTGAAGATACTTTCAGATGTTGAAAAATGTGGTTCTTCTGCCGGGAAGAATCCTGTAGGACAAGCTGCTGCATCACTTTATCTAGCATCTATATTGATGGGAGATGATATTTCACAGAGTAAGTTTTGTAAATTTTCAGGGGTATCTACTGTAACACTACGTAATAGAAAAAATACCATACGAAAATCATTAGAATTGTAAGTTTGTTGTTTAGCTCGATAAAGTTTTTGATTTAATTTTTAAAGTAAACCTCATTATGTAATGAGTCAATGCCTGTCAGAATACGCAATAATGAATTGTGCATCTTAATTAACTAGATCGACTCTATTATTGTATGACACTTACATCAAGTCCCCTTACAAAATTATTAAATGATATTAATAATGAGTTAACAAATCAAATTTCTTTGGGAAAAAACACTGATGTAAAAATAGATACAAAGAAACTTTTTCAACAGTCAAATTCCCTAAACGATGTTCTACAGACATCTGAAATAACTCAAGAAAACAAATCCATGTTGCAAAAATTCTCTCTAACACTTCAAGACAGTTCAAGCATCAAGAGTCTGAGATATGAAAAACAGGATCTTGAAAGAGTGCTTTCTAATCTTAATGATATCTAAAACATGTGATCCTGATGTCTTGTTAGATGACGTAGAATAATTTTAGTCGATATAATTTATTATGCAAGAATCCTATTTGTAATGGTTTAAGTTCATTCGTCTTCCCATCCGTTCTCTAAATATTGTGGGGCCTTATGATCAATGTCTTTTGACTCAATATTGGGAATGAATTTGTGACATTGCATGCATTCATACAAATTCTTGTATCCTGCCATCCTAACTTTAGCGTCGTGTAGACATGTCTTTTGAGAAAATACCCTATATGCCAAAAATCAAGCCATCCTTTAGAATCATATGAATCTCAGAAACCACATATGTTGAATGCATATCATATTCATTTGGATATTTTTTCATATGGTTGTGATCCACGTAGCAATAACTACTGCACTTATGCTAGAAAAGTAAAATCCATATCCTATGATCTTGTTCCTGGGTTTCATCATGCAGCCACGCCACTCATCTTGAGTTTAATCATACAAATATTCATCATGCAATCATTGCAGACATATTCGCCAGTAAGATTGAGACATCCGCAGTCACAGGTACATGTATAATCATTCATTATACTTGCTTCTCCCACACATTACATGCAGGGCATCTGTTTGTTAATTTGTCTGCGATTTTTTTCAGAAATACATTGCTACACTTCTCACAAGATCTTAGATCATTAATTACAATCAATTCCTCACTCCATTAATCGCACAATTCTTTGAACAATAGAAGCTTGCACGATTTTGAAATTCCTTTCTACAATACTCGTATTCCATAAAATTATCTAACAAATTATTCACTTAACAAAACTGAACATCGGTATTAACCAACGCTGACGAGAATGTTGGTTTAATGTACCTATTTGATAACATGATAGACGTTTTGGTAAGTGTTAGAAAAATACCCATAAAATCAAAAAATAATAAAATTCATAAAATTATAGATATTGGAAGTATTTGTTACTATTACCAAATGTTATTAGCACTTGTATTCATACATGGTTATGGATATTACAGGGCTCTATATGCTAAATGCACCAGAATATACTGAAGAAAAAATTAAGAGAACACTTGAACTGTTGTACGAGGATAGACAGCACGAATTTAAGGAATTGTCTCAATTTTTTCTTGGAGAAAAAGAATTAAACAAAACTGCAAATTGGAAAGGATTTGTATTAAATTTTTGTTTAGATGTAGAAGAGTCTTTTAAAACATGGACGGGCCAATTGCCACTAACTGAGACATCTCCACAAAAGGCTCTTACAATTCTAAGACAAGTTAGTAATGGCCTAACATCTATGAATCAACTAATGCACATACTAAACATTTCATATACTATTTCAAAAGAATTTAACGAAATTTACAAAAGATTGAACTAGTTTTTTAACCTAGTTTCATAATGTAATTGTGTTAATTCAAATAGTATAGAGTTTTTTTGTTGAGTTTAAACTACTATTGTTTGATTGTCAAATCACAGACATATAGTTATTTTACAAGTAGTAACTTAGGTATTATTATCAATCCTTATTCAATATCCTGTAATTTGTTATAATCTAACATAATTTTCGGGAGTTTGTCATCAGGATTAAGATGAATTTTGTGTTTTTTACAGTAATGAAAATAGTTTGGCCAGTTCTTTTTGGCAGTATCTGAAAAATTCTCTCCGACCATATCATCATACCAACCAATAATATTCAAACCATAAGCAAAGAACCGTTCAAGATAGGCAGCAATTCCTTTTGGAATCTTCCCAGCATCATCTAAAAAGGCTATCTCATCTACAGTATTTAGATAATCATTTGCATATCTCTTACAATCTTCTGTGGTTTTAAGAATGGAATTTTTGTTAAGACGGTTTGTTAAATCCTCATGAAATCCTCGTAATAATTGTGAGTAAGTTGTGTTAGTGCTTTGATGAATATTTTTCCAAGTAATGGCAACCATTGCTGCAAGTATTGTTGCAGTTACAGAGCTTACAATTATGGCGATTACTGATAAATCTAGCATCTGTGGCATTTGCAATAAAACATTTTCAAAATTAAACAATGTCATATCAGTCCTTCTTTCAGCCTATATTCTAATTGAAAATTCATGTCTAATCATGGCTCCCAATGACAATCACAATTACATCCATTTTGACATCCAATTCTGTTGCAATCAGAGCATCTCTTTTGCATGTATGATGGAGCAGTATTCATGATCTTACTAACACATTCATTCTACTTAACCTCAGCAAAATGAAACTCTAAGCAATAATGCCGCAATATGAGTAACGTAGTGGTGTGAGTTTGCATATCTGTAAGGAAGGACTGAATTAACTACTCAGCTACGTAAAATTGAGGCTTTTGGAGTTTTGTATCTTATATGTTAGCATGCTCTAATTATATATGCTAAAAAATCTACTATCAAAACAAAAATTTCAATCTACGACTGATTGTCATACATGGAGAAACTGACTTTGTATTGTGCAAATTGTGGTAATCAAGCCAGTTGGAGAGATCCTACATGTAACAAATGTAAAAAAATACTACACCGAAAAAATTGCGAAACAAAAGCATCAGATTGCAAATGCCATCAAATCAATGAACAAACATGGACTCAAAAAACGAGTCCAGACATATCTTAAAAAATATGAGGCAAATTGATGGAAGTAGACGTAATATGTGGCAATTGTGAAAAAACAATAAAAAATTTGATTAGATTGCAATCGTTGAAAGATGTTATGCGACACTTTTCTAACAAATGTCCTTTTTGTGGAAAATCATTATCAATTTCAGAGTTTACATTGGATATTGAGAATAAATGAAACATCCTTAAGTGAAATAACGAGGTAATAAGATTATGAGTAAAAAAATAGAAGAAGAATTAGAAGAGATGAACAGATTAAAAAGATTGGAATTAGAATTTTTATTTTTTAAAACCAGAATGGATGAAACGATATACCAAAAATTCAGAGATGCATTAATGAATAAAAATATTGTTTTTGAAAATGTGTATGCAGAGTAAGCAAATTTAACATTGCAGGTTACATGAAAGATAAAGCAGGCTTGAACTTTTCTTGTGGCCAATTTTAGATTAGTTGCTTATTGTTTAATGAAAATTTGATATTAAATGCCCTGATTTAGAAATAGATTTTGATGGGTGAATCCTTAGGGGCTTGAACCATTTTTAGGAAAAAAATTGGATCTTAAGACCAGCAACGGTTAGTTGTTTGGTGACAGTTCCAATTGCATTTGGTTTAAGAAATTAGTATTTAGATCGTACTGATAATTTCTACTATTCTCTTTTAAGTAAAATTTCTCAAGGAATCAATGGTATTCCTAAGAATAACTGCTAGTTTACCGTCGTCCGAAGATTGGGTAGTTTGGCCCAATCTTTCATTATTCTAATCCACGAAGGTTTGAATTTGTCTATTTCATACTTACTGCAATTAATTCTCAAATGGTTCTATGATTGATTTGCAGCACTCATCTAGTAATTTAGAATATTGTTTTGCATCATACTTGTTGTCAGTATTTGTAATTTCAATCGGAATGACTCGTTTTGATTTTTTACTAGAATAATCATTAATTATGTATCTTATTTTCTGTCCGGTTCTATTGATTTTCCTTCCCATTTTAGCTGGTTTATGGCATTTGCCTGAATTGTGTTGGATTTATGCTGTCCAGTTCCATGAGTCATTCTGTTTGTAAATGCTAAATTCTCAAGTGAAACAGTATCTGACTGTAAACTTAGATCATATTTTTCCTGTATTGTCCTGGCTTCTGAAATTACCTTTTTTACAGATCTATTGTTTTACATGATGCAAACATATTCAGTATTTCCATCTGACAATCCTTGAAGAACTTTGGAGTGTCATGTCTTCGTGTCTGAATTCCCCTAATCTTCATGGCACCATCTTTCTTTGCATCAAAATACCTGTTTGGAACTAGAACAATTTTGGACTTATTTGATGGCAGAAATACAATTCAATAATACATATTCAAAAAGAGATCAAATCTAGTTTCTTTTGCAATTTTTTCCCCAAATTTTCATAATCATTATTTATTGCATTATTTTTGTAAATCCAGATAGAATCAACTATATCATGCAAGATTGTAAATCCATTATTTTCTGCTATGCGAATTGCATCAAGCAGTAGCTTTCGTGCAAACGCACATACTACCATGCGTGCATCAATTCGCCCAAACTTTGCGTTGTTAAACCTCAAGTATCTAAATGACGTTACCAAAATCCATTTGAGTGCAGCTTTGCGCTGCTTGTAGATTTCTAGTTTGTCATCTTTCGTTGTCTTGGTCAAGTCAGAGTATTGCTGTCTTCCTTAACAGTATTTCCAACGGATTGGAACACGATTTGCATCAAGTAGCGACCTGATTGGTTTGATATGGTTTGGACGTGTTTGTGAGTTTATTTCTCCTCTCTCAACCCTCTTTTTGTCTTCCTTGATGTATGTGGCAATAATATCAGAAGCCATATCCATATCCTTTCTTGCCAACTCTACAAATATTCCTGCAAGAGCTGAGGGAGTCCTATCACATGGTATTTTCCCCAGAAATTCTTCATAAATCTGATCTGGAACAAGCTTGAGAAAGGCATGAAGCAAGTTCCTGTATCTTTTCTGAGTATATGGGTTCGTTAGAGAGTCAAGGAAGACTTGGTAAGGATCTGAGCGGATATTGATCTTTTCAAGGGTGAGTTCCATCGCATGATGGCATGATGTGGGTCCTATTTAATACCCATGATGGTATATGGGCCCACGGGGATTTGAACCCCGGATCTTCGCCGTGTAAGGGCGACGTCATAACCGACCTGGACTATGAGCCCAGAAACATACCTTTCTAAAAACCATTTAAACTTTGAGACATGTGAGAATCTAGAAATTTGACGGGAGGTAAAGGAATTCATGAGTGTTGTTGATTTTTTTTCCAGTCCAATAGGATTGGGTCACATAACTAGAGATATAGCAATCGTAAATAATTTTAAAAATATTGCAACAAACTTTGTTACAGGTAGTGGAGCTGTAAAAATTCTAAGAAATTTAGATTTTAAAGTAAATGATGTGTATAATCCGCCGTCATTTATCATACAAAATGGAGTTCTGAAAAATCAAGCAAAATGGTTGTGGAATTACTACCATTACTATAGAGAGTGTAAAAACATTTCACTGAAAATTCTTCAAACGGACAATCCAGATCTGGTAATCAGTGATGAAGACTTTGCATCGTTAAGTAATGCACAAAACATGAAAATTAGGACTGTACTTATTACTGATGTTTTGGAAACACGTTTTACAAATGGATTTGTATCACTTATTGAAAAAAAGATGAACAAGTCAATGCAGAACATAATTAAGAAATGTGATATGGTAATTGTTCCTGAAAACGGGGATGATCAAGACAATATCAAGAGAGTGGGGCCAATAGTAAGAAAAACAGATTTTTCAAGAGAGGAATTAAGGAAAAAATTTTTATTTGATAAAAAAACCATAGTTATTTCAATCGGAGGTACTGATGCAGGAGTTTTCCTTATTGATGAAGCGCTAAAAGCTATTTCAAAAATCAATCAAGATGTTCAAGTTATTCTGGTTTCAGGACCAGCAATTAATAAGACATTTGAAAAGGTTAAAAATTTAGGATTTGTTGATAATTTACATGAATTAATTTTTGCCGCAGATTTGATAATTTCTTTGGCTGGAAAATCAACTATTGATGAAGCCAAAGCTTATGGAACTCCAGGAATATTCATACCGATCAAGAATCATTTTGAACAGGAAGACAATGCAAGAGAGCAAGGGTTTGTTTTTGAAGACATTAAAAAATTGGATGTATTAATATTAGAAAAACTAGAAGAGAAGAGAAATCAAGTAAACACAGATGGTGCTAATGCTGCATCAGACATCATCAAAAATCTGATGAACATATAATCAAATGCTTAATAGAAGGTAATTAATTTTTGATAAAGTATCATGACTAGACTAATAGTTGCTAAATTTGGCGGAAGTGCAATAGGTCCAGATGGGATATTCATTCCAGAAATTGTTAAACGCATTAAGGATTTGAAGAAAGATTCCAAGGTGATTGCTGTTTTTTCAGCTCCATTAACAATCTACAATGGGGAGAAACGTTCACTTACTGACATTATTTTAGAACAAGGAGAAAATGCAAAAAATGGAATAAGACCAACATTAAATACTGTAAAATCAACATATCAAAAAATTCTTGAACTAGTGAATTTTGAAAATAAAGAAAGCTGTGAGATTGTAATTAAAACTCATTTAGAAAAGGCACAGAAATCTCTAGATGATGCGTTTGAAAGCAAAGAATTTGCAGATGAGGTGCGTTCAAAGGCATTG
>JAOUNZ010000125.1 GCA_029880665.1 Candidatus Nitrosopumilus sp. | reverse complement strand
ACATCTCCTCTCTTGATATCTTTCTTTTCAATACCTCTAAGGTTGAAACCAATATTGTCACCAGCCTCAGCAGTTGGCATTTCAGTATGATGTGTTTCAATAGATTTGATTTCACCAAGAGCTCCAGAAGGCATAACAATAATTTTTTGACCAGTCTTCATAACACCAGTCTCTACTCTGCCTACAGGTACAGTACCTACACCAGTGATAGTGTATACATCTTGAATTGGAACACGTAATGGTTTACCAATTGGTTTTTCAGATACGGTAAAGTCATCGAATGCTTCGAGTAAGGTCTTACCTTTGTACCAAGCCATATTCTCTGATTTTTTAACCAAGTTATCTCCTTTCCATCCAGAAACTGGAATAAATGGCACATTTTCTAGTTTGTAACCAACAGATCTCACTAGTTTTTCACCTTTCTCTTTTGCGGCTTTGAATGCATCTTCTTTGTATTCAACTGCATCCATCTTGTTGATAGCTACAATTAGTTGACCTACACCAAGTGTCTTTAACAAGAAAGCATGTTCTCTTGCTTGTCCACCTGCTGCAATTGCAGTATCAGTTTCACCTTCTTTTGCAGAAAGTACTAGAACGGCTGCGTCTGCCTCAGACGCACCTGTAATCATGTTTTTAATAAAGTCTCTGTGACCAGGAGCATCAATCAAAGTAAAGAAGTACTTATTTGACTCAAATTTTTGGAACGCTAGATCGATTGTAATACCTCTCTCTCGCTCATCTTTAATGTTATCCATTACCCAAGCATACTTGAAAGTATCACCTTTTCCGGTCTTCTCGGATTCGGCTCCGTGTGCTGCAATTGTTCTTTCATCCACAACACCAAGATCCATCAAGAAATGACCCATAGTTGTTGATTTTCCATTATCAATATGACCTGTTACAATCAGGTTCAAGTGTGGTTTATCTGCCATATAAACAGCCTAACTGAGGGCATTTATTACTGTTATGAATTTTTGAAGAAAAAAGAATATTTTTCAAATAATTTTAGAATACAGAATTTTGCTAAAACACATCATACAAACGAATAATCTAAGATAGAATTTTGAAGATTGATTAAGTAGTTTTGAGATTGATTAACAAATGCAGGATTATAGTGTGAAAAAGATTCTTGTTCCACTTGATGGTTCACGAAACTCCTTTAGGGGATTGGACAAGGCAATTTATTTTGCAAGGCAATGTGGTGCAACACTTACAGGACTGTATATCATCCAAAAACCATCCAGATATGGGTTTGATACAGTTGATGATTTAAACTCATTTAAGAGAAAACAAATAGACATGTTTTTGGAAAAGGCGAAAAATGTGGCTGCCAAAAACGGGGTAGATCTTAGTGGGAGATAATGCATGGGTCTGTTAAAAAAGACATTCTGAATTTTGCAAGTAGGTGGAACTACAATCTAATCGTAATTGGTTCAAGTGGTGCTGGATCTACTAAAGAATCTTTTATCGGAAGCGTTGCAAACCATATACTACACACGTCCAAAATTCCAGTGTTGGTTGTAAAATAATGAAACATGATTAAAAATACTAAATGTTTTTCACAGACATATTTTTCAAGCCAATAAACATATCAACATACACAGCCTAAATCTGAACATCTTGATTGCAAATATTCTATTATGAGCAATACCTGAAAAAACATTATGAAAATATGCCTAAATTAACTTCAAATAGATTTAAGTGATCTGACTAACTTTATTTGTGGGTATGCATCATGATTTTTAATGCATGATACAGAGTCAGATACATTTGTCTATCAAACATGGCCTGAAAAATTTAGTGAGATGTTAAAGAAGATCGGCATAGATTCGGAATCAAAAGAGATTGGAACAGATAATGTTGAAAGAAATGATTACTATAGCAGATATTTTGCTCAAACACCAAGAATGATTACTAATCGCGGGTGTCTTGATGTCAAAAATTCCAATATTGACGTGATCCAGATTATTCAAAAGGGGTAAAAATGCAAGATCCAAATCCACTTCCATGGGGTGCCTTAGATAGATTTCAAGCTCATTTCATTGTTAGAAAAGATACAGGCGTATCCGTAAAAAATTATGTTGCAAGAACAATCCTTACCACCAAGGGACATTTTGGAAACAAATCCGTTGTAAAAGTAAGTTGGGAGGGTCCTGGAAGTTTATCTTCAAAATTAAATTCAGATACAGAACTCAACGATATGATTGTAAAGCAATCAGTTAAGGATGCAACCATCTATGTGGAACCTACTGAAGGAGCTATCAGAATAAGAGGTAAATGGAATAATCATATTGGGTTTGGCATCACCAAAGAATTGTTTGAGATCTATGACAGAATTGCAGGTCACATAAAATCAGTCTAAGCTTTCCACCAGTCTAGTGCAAGAAAATCTACTTTATCCCGACCCTTAGGAATTGCTAAAATGAATTGTTTTCTTACTGTAGTTGCCAGTCGTCCTGCAAGAACAATTCCTGTAGATGTAATTGATTCACTTCTGTTATACACTTGAATCAAAAATGGAGCATGATCAATACCTGGACCTTTCTCATAGACTGCAAAATCACAGCCAAATTTTATTCCAGGGTTTATGATGTATCCTTTGTCTCTGAAATTTTTGTAGACCAGATATTTCTTATCAAACTCATGAACTTCCTTTTTACAAATCTCAGTCATTTGTTCTACAGATATTTTTTGATTTGTTTTGTTAATTGTGATTTTTTTATTCTCTAAAAGGTATAGACCTTCAATTAAATCTAAAATCAATGGAACGTCAATCTCCTCAATTTTTGGTTTTGGCATACCTATTGGTTTTCCATAATAACCTTGACTGAAAAGTTTGCGCGAATCTTCGACATCCCATACTATGATTCGATTTTCAATTAATTCACTTTTCATTGATTTTGTAAAATATTATGTGTATATGAATTCTCTAATTTAGATTGACAGTGACTTTATGGATAAAAATAAAATGAAAAATGAAATGATTTGGTTATAGACTCAGTGCCAATAATATGAACGAATCTGAAACTCTCTGACACTTGTCAGACATTTCTTCAATTCCTTCTATTACATCCTTAATCAACAATAATTCTTTTGTGTTTGTTACCTCGTTTAGAAGTTTAATTGTAGTTTCTCTGTATTTGACGTCTATCTCTCTTTCAATTGTTTGTGTTTCTTGTGCTAATTCAATCGCATTTGCCGTATTTGTGTTCAGGCTACGAATGATTTCATTTAGTTTGTAAACTTCATCTACAACTAATTCGATCAATTTTGTGATATCTTGATCAAGCTTCGCACTCTTAAGCGTAGTTATCTTTACGTTTGAAAGTTTGAATGAAATGCCTGTGATATAACCTGCAATTTCATCCATGGTGTAAGCTGTGTTCAAAAGGTTTTCTCTGTTCATGATCAGACCTCCCACATCAGCTACTTCTCTTGTGATTTTTCTTCTCAGATTCTCTACTTCTTCCTCAATGGTTGAAATTTGTTCCAGGGTATTCTTGATTCCCACCTTATTTTTTTTCATCATAAGTTCAGGTAGTGTTGCAAGTTCTCTGGAAGCATTCAGAATTCGGTTGATTTCGTCTTGTAAAACTGCTATAGCCTTTCTTTTTGCTTGAACTTCAAGCTCTCCGCTATACATAACAAAAACCAGAAAACTTCTAGGTAATTTAAATCCTTTATGATCTGTGATATTTTTGAGCGCGAATCACATCAAATTTTTATCATGTGCTACTTTGTTTTGCTTTTTGAATAGCGCTATAACTTCTTCATTAGTTGATGCATCTTCAGCTGCTTTTTCAAGTCTTATTTTCCCTGTGAATTTTGGAAATCTCAAAGCAAGGCCCGTATCTTTTCTTATCTTGTCTCTGGCAGATTTGTGAATTGGACTAAGGGTGATTTCTGAAGCCACTACTTCTATTACTAATTCGGGTTCAAACCACACATCAGCTTCCATGTCGCTATTTACACGTGGGTTTTTTTTGATTGTGACTTTA
>JAOUNZ010000124.1 GCA_029880665.1 Candidatus Nitrosopumilus sp. | reverse complement strand
ACATTCAAATTATTTTACAGATTTTGATGGGTTGAATGTAAAAAGGGCAACAAGATATCCCAAAGCAACAGAGCACATAGAAGACATTATCAAGTTTATTGAAAAATTAATTGAAAAAGAAGTCGCATATGCATCAAAAAATGGAGTGTATTTTAAAGTGTCAAAATTTCCGGAATATGGGAAACTATCTAAAAAGAAAATAGACGAACTTCAATCAGGATCAAGAATAGAGATTGACGAAACAAAAAAGAATCCGTTAGATTTTGCAGTATGGAAGTTTTCAGATATAGAACCTGCCTGGGACAGCCCATGGGGAAAAGGAAGGCCTGGATGGCACATCGAGTGCTCTGTAATGAGCATAAAATATCTTGGTGAGAATTTTGACATACATGGTGGAGGAAGAGACCTAATCTTTCCACATCATGAGAACGAGATTGCACAGTCAGAATCATGTACTGGTAGTTCATTTGCCAAGATTTGGATGCATGTGGGAATGGTCACAATAAACGGTGAAAAAATGTCAAAATCAATAGGGAACGTAAAATCAATCAAACATGTTCTAGAGAATTGGGGATCTAATGTAATCAGGTTATTTTGTTTATCGGGGCATTATTCCAAACCAATCGATTACTCTGAGGAGTTACTAAAAGAGAATCTTGTAAAATGGAGGCAGGCAGAAACATGTTATTATGAATTAATTCATGCAGATGCCAAGAGTTGTGAAAAGATCGACGAGATTGTCAATAAAATAGGCAAGAAATTTGACAATGCGTTAGAAGACGATTTTAATTCACATCTTGCATTGTCAGCATTCTTCCAATTAATCAAAGAAGGGAACAGGTTGGCAGCTGAGGAAAAAATAGGCAAGAAAGACGCCGAGAGCATCAGGGCAGAGATGGAGAGGATGATGATGGTTTTAGGGTTAGCCATTCCCGAGATAACCGAAAATGAAAAACATGAGATTGACGAACTAATTAGAAACAGAGAAAGGTTAAGAAAAGAAAAGAAATTCGATGATGCAGATAAAATAAGAGAGAAAATTAATCAAATGAATATTGAACTAATTGATCATAAAGGAAAAACAATTTGGATGAAAAAGGAGAGAATCAGAGCTGACGGTTAATGAATCGCTCATGTGCATGGATCATCATAGATGAAATTTCTATTAGGAACAATTTCCAAAATCTTTAGACGTTCCTTTTAAGAATTTAAAGTGAAAAATTTTGAGTTATGTATTGGCAACTAAAATACCAGATAATGGCGGTCACGGAATTACCAAATTCATGCCTCTACACGAAAAATCAGATCTATCACGTATTTCAGGAATAAAATCAGGGTTGGAAATCATATAGACATCGGTACTATCAGCAAGAAATGTCCAATAGCTGGTGATAACGCAATCATTGTAAGACCATTGTTGAATAACGATTCCATTTTCGGTAACTACATCCACTTTGACATCAAACTCTTCTGGAGCTTTTCCTGTATTGATGTACATGGATACAAATCTGTAATAATAGGGTTTTATGAAGCAAGAATCAAAGGAAAATTCTATAATCCAATAGACTATCATGACTTTCCATTTGAAGACACAAAGATTGCGATTCATATCGAACCATTGTTCCCATACAACATGACTTATGTTGATTTTGTAAAAGATGACTATTCACGCGTATCTGATAACGTCTACATTACTGGATGGGCAATAGATGAACCAATTTTTTCAACAAGTGTTGTAGAATATGATTTTGAACAAAAGTTTTCTCATTTTACAGCTGTTATACCAATTGAACGTTCAATTGTAAATGCGGTATTAAAGAATCTCTTACCAGCATCGATCATCACAGGATTGTCTTTCATCATATTTTGGATTCCTGAAAACTATACACCTAGAATATACCTAACAGCACCTTTATTGTTGTCATTAGTCTATATCCACACATCTAATTTGGGTTCTTTGTCTGCACTTGGATATCTTACATTATACGATAAGATAATGATAGTATATTATGCATTATTTGTAAATAGTATACTGTCTTTAGGCATACAAATGAGATTAAACACGTTAGGAAAACCAGAGCTTGTCATAAAATGTAATACTGTACAAAAATACTTGATTCCAGTATCGCAGTAGCGGTATTTGCCATCATATGGAATATTTAATCAGAAATAAAAGACAGTAAATAATATGAAAGATAAAAGTTATTGGGATTAGTCTTATCTAATTAGTTGTGTCTAATTTTCATATCGCTTAATACTGACAAAAACAAACTAACGGAATGAATGCATGGAACAAGTTTTGGAGTTGGTATGAAAGTAAGATTCTTGGAAGTGTCATACTCATTGCAATAATACAATTCATTCAAGTTCCACATATGATATGGAATGCAGACATTATGTTAGAGACAGGAATTGTATCAAGAGTTCATCCAGTGATAGATTGGTTATTGTATGGAGTAGACCTAATCGAAATTATTTCCATTATTAATGTCGGGATGATCATGTTTGCATTAATTAAGAAAAGAAGAGCAAGTAAAAAACAGTCAGATGTTATTGAAAAATGATTTAGTCCTTTGCCTGCCATATAACCCGCTGCGGAAATGGGATCTCAATTCCAGCATTGTCAAGTGCATTTTTAACAACCTTAAGTAATTTTGGCCCTACTTGATCCCAATCGTCCCTAGGATGCCATACCAAAATTTCTATGTTAACGCTGGAATCGGCAAGTTCTTTAACTCGAAATTCAGGTTTTGGCAAGGTCAGAACAAATACCATGGATTTGCGAATTTGTTTTTCAATTACAGAAATTGCCCCGTCAATATCTTCTTTATAGGCAATTCCAACGATTGCCTCCGATCTTCTGACAGGAGTAGAGGAAAGCGAACGAATGTTTGATGTGAAAAATGACTCGTTAGGAATACGGATGATTGTACCGTCAAATCGTCTAACACGAGCAGAAAAAGTGCTAATGTCTAGCAACGTGCCAGTAATATCAGATCCAGGAATCTCAATTTTATCGCCTTGCTTTACAGGTTTTTCCATCATCAGGAAAATACCCGAAATTAAATTTGAGACGACAGATTGTGTTGCAAAACCAATTACAATTCCAAAAATTCCACCTGCAACAAGCAACCCTGAAAAATCAACACCGGTAGTAGATGTAAAAACTAGAAAAGACAAGATGATTATTCCAAAGTAAATTAGCTTGCCGAAGTTTTTTGCAGTGTCTTGTGGAAGTTTTGGTGCATAGTATTTTGAAAACAAAAGTCGAACTGTTCTTGCTAGAATAATGCCCACGCCCATTATTATTCCACCAATGAATAGGGAAAGAACCGTCAACCCGCCCACTATTTCAATGTCAGTTAAACTTTGCAGGAATTCAAACGCCATCAATCAACACCCATATCCATATGCCTCACACTCTCAATTGCCTCATATGTTGGAGACCTAGTCCAGTCAATTTGAATGGAATTTGCATCAATATCAATGATTTCAAGAGCAAGTTTCTTTTTGAGTGTTGCAGTCAATGAATCAATTATTGTTTTTGAATTTTTATAATATAATGAATTTTCAGAAATTGGAAAGACAATTTTAGAGATGGTAAAACCGTGATCTAATTCATTTTTAATGTTAATTTTTAGAATGCCATTATGAAAAGGTGTTGAGTCCTCATACGATTCAACTATTTCAGACTTGGTATATTTGCAAAGGGTTCCAGATTCTGGAGAACCATATAAACAAAATCTAGAATGTGCTGGGTCGCAGGTAAAGCAATCAAGAGAATCTTTATGCTTCCCATGAACCAAGAACACACCTATTTCTATTGGACAGCTAACAAATACAGTGGCAGCAGAGCCTTCTGATAGAAAAATAGGGGATTCAAAATCCAGATAGACGTGACTGGTTCGCCGAGCAGGATGATTCAATGGTCGAATCGGACACAATTCAATGGTCAAGTCAGAAGATTTGATTGGGATTATTTTTTTGAGTATGTTCTCCTCGGCATCTT
>JAOUNZ010000025.1 GCA_029880665.1 Candidatus Nitrosopumilus sp. | reverse complement strand
ATAATGCTATAATAATAATTATAATGCTATAATAATAATAGTTGTATTATGATAATTCTCATAATGCTGAGAATAAATTTAGTAGCGATATGATAAATGTCAAAGTAAACAAAAATTGATGCTATTAGACAAAAAAATATGATACAAGGATGTTTTAGATCAGATTAGAAGGTGTTCTTGTATGTCAACACTGCTAGAAAAGCAAATCAAAGTTAACCGTATTGTTACAACAAGTATTGGACATGCGCGCGCAATTGAAGATCCTGCACGTGCAAAAATCGTGGAAATATTATACCATCAGACACTTTCTGCAGATCAGATCTCAACCGCTCTGAAAAAATCTGGGTATAAAAAAGCGCTTACAACAGTCCGACATCATTTGGAAATTTTAAAAGAATCTGGATTAATTGAAATTGCAAGAATTGAAGAATCTAGAGGTGCAATCACTAAATTTTATAGTACGTCGACAAAGCTGCTTGATTTTCAAATGCCTGTCGATTTTGACTCGACATATTCAGAGGTAATTGCCAATACGTCGACAAAAATCGAAAAAATTCTGAAAGGACTGACACCAAAAACAATCAAATCCAAAGGAAAAACCTCTGAAGAGTATTCACAATACCTGATGGTGGAAATCATGAACAGAGCAATGACAAATGTACTTGAAAAATCTAGCACAAAATAAAATGATTGGTTTTATTGTTGATGTATGCCATTATGTCGATGAACTTCGATCGAAATTACCAATCTGTACACGCCAAAATATTAGCAAGACGCATTATTTATCGAAAAATACTCAAACAGTCAGTATTGTGATGTGAGAAAATCATGGATAAAAAAGTCATAAAATTATTTTCAGAAAAAAATCTCGTCTTTATTGCTACCTTGATGAAAGATGGTTCTCCACAACTGTCACCGGTTTGGGCAAACTATGAAGACGGATATGTTTTGGTCAATACTGCTGAAGGAAGAATTAAACACAAAAATGTTTTGCGGGACTCCCGTGTAGCGGTATCTGTTGTGTCAGAAGATAACCCTTTGGATATGACAACAATTCGCGGTGTGGTTGAAAAATTAATTCCAGACTATGAATACAGACATGCAGACAAATTAACAAAGCAATACATGGGTCGTGATCATTACCCGTTTAAACGTGATGATGAAAAACGAGTGATTCTGAAAATTAAACCTGAAAGAGTCTTTATCTTGCCTGAATTAAAAATGAATGACTAGCAAATTTATGATATTTCTAAATTCGAATATAGAAATATTATCTGATGAAAAATGAAAAGATAGTGAAGACGGTTTAATTTCTATGTTTAGACGCTTCTCCTTTGAGTTCTTGCTGCTTTTTTAACATCTTCGGCTCATCTTTAGATGTCATCAGGACTTTTTTTCAAAAATTATGTGTTATGTGGTTAGTCATACGTTACTATGCAAACCCGTAAAATTTGACATCTTTTTTATTCTATAATCAACAATTTCTTATACATATAACAGCCGTGTCTGTTGTCAATTGATCTTTTTGCGGTCGAATAATTATCTTGTATTGTATTTCTTCATCAAATGGTATGTCAAACTGTGTTGTTCTTTGAATTGGTTTATTTGGTTCAAGTTCTTCTAAGAACAGATCTTTAGCAGAAAATTCTCCAAAAAATGCCTCATGCTTCTGTTCTTTGTCATCGACAATGTAAAATTGCCCCCCTGAAATGATTGTTTTTTTATTGCTAATGTTTTTTGCAACTATTCCTATCATTACATATGTGTCTTCAGGGATGTTCTCTTTGTTTCCCTCATTTGTTCCCTCAAATGTTATGGTGTATTCTACGGGTCCCACTGTAACTGTCTCTCCTGCAATAGATGTGGTGTAATTTGTCTGATATTGTGTGTATGTGTAGATTCCAGCTGCCATGGAGATTATTATTGCGCCAAAAATAATTACAATGCCAAAATTTACCATTACATATCTGGAACCATTTTGTTATATAGTTGAAACGCAATTTTTATGTCATAATATGCTCTATCACCCCCCACTCTGCAGTATCTATTATGACTAATTCCAATTGTAGTTGGGTATCAAAACCATGTTGAAATTAACCTCCCATAAATTACGAGTATCTGGTACTTTAATATGGCAATAATGCGACACTAATTACTCACTCGTTCGATGGTAACCCTGATCTGATACTTGCAAATATGTTCTCTTTTGCATATTTTTATCGGTTTTTTTATTTTTTTTGAACAAAATTTGGGGGTTTAGCTTTTACGCACAACTGTAAAACTTGACACTTCTTTAGCTGGGTGAGCTTGGTGGTTTGATGTTTGCATTTTTCATATAGGCACAAGTGTTACACCCCCCCTCAAAACACCTGTTTTTGAAAATATCACATTATGCCTAAATGCCCTGATTTTCATGGGGGGTTTAACACCTAGTCATAGTTTTTGCGAATTGCTCATTTTGGAAAGTTTTATGAAATTAACACACACATGCAAATAAACTGGATGTGACCAATCTGAATTCATCAAACACATTATTTGTGGATTCAAATGACTCGTTAATTATCAACTGACAGGTATGCAAAATAATGTATAATGTGCTTCATTTGTGATAAATTCAATTTTTACTGTATCTGATTTTTTTGAACACATATTTGATTTCAAATAAGGGAAAAGGAGAATTGGATAAAAATAGAACATTCTGAGAGTTTTAGATGGAAATGAGAGAGGGAGTCATTTCTATGGAAATGACCGTTGGAACACTATGCTTTTTCTAGTCTGATGGTGATCTTACCTTTTTTAGCAGTATCGACTACTTTGAGGGCTTTACTCATTATTCCCATTCCAAATCTTGACAACTCTGCTGATGAGATAGTCAGTTCCCTTGGTTTTGATTTTGATGTTTTTGTTTTCATATTACTAGGCTAGTAAATTTTGAATATAAGGCCCGCGTAGAACTGATAAATCATCTATTTCAGAATGTTTTCATTAAAAATCTGGCTGTTTTTTCATGTTTTTCAGATACGCTATCGATGGCATCTAACATTGTTTGTTGATTGATATTCTCCTTATCATCCAATACTACATAGACTCCAATTTTCTGTTTTCCGTCTTCTGTGATGATCTTGCTAATTGCTTGAATTGAATAGCAAAAATCTGACACTTTTTTTTCAAATCTCTTTTTCTCTTCATTACTGAATCCAATATACCTTGCAATTTGATTGTTCTTCATAATTATTTTGGAACCTATCACTAGAATCCCCCTTTGTGCCTTTGGTTCAAATATGTCTACTGGAACTCCAAACTTTCCCGCATGTTTTACAAATATCTGAAATGCATTTCCGTCATTCTTGATATCTTCAAACGACAATCCCTCATGAATTAACCATCTTTCAACATTGTCTCGCATTCTTGATGTGCTCATACTTGAATATTTCAAACTAGTTCTATATGATTCTAAATTTGAAATATTACACATCTAGATTTATGATATTTCTAAATTCGAATATAGAAATACCCAAAACTGTCGCCTGCAAAACAAGAACATCTGATTAAATATTGACATTAAAACCTGAATCAATACCTGGAAAATACATGACAACCAATATGTCTACTATGATTCCTATTGTCATAAATGCAATTCCTAGATATAGGCAATTTCTTGCCTTATGTGGATCGTCATGGCGCAATACAAAGAATGCGATTATCCCTCCTATCACTCCAAAAAATATTGGCAACAAAAACCATCCATTGCTTCTTGATTTTTTTGGATATGTCATTATCTGTCGTTATTATTTTGCGGCAATTGTTTTTTCTGTAACTGTGTTATCTCAATTTCGACTGTCTCTAGTGGATCCTCTACTTGATTGCGTCTAATTGAGAACATTTTTGGTTTTTCAAAGTCTGCTGTGCAATCAGGGCACGCATAAACAAGTACTCTGTGCTCGTTAGGTGCTTTTGGATTAGATAATCTGGGATAATACACTAATCTTGCACCACAATCAACACAATACCTGTTGGCTCTTCTAGTTCTGACCAATGTAAACCCCCTGCATTGTTCTAAATACACGATCATCTATTAGATCTATGTTGTCTAATAGAGTAAACCAGTTACTATCAACCGATCAATATTTCTATATTCGAATTTAGAAATATCATAAATCTAGATGCATTCTTACGTATATTTGAAAAGACAACAATTCAAAATTCAAGTTTGGGGATAATACGCGCCTCCCATCAGACTTGAACTGATGACCATCCGATTAACAGTCGGATGCTCTACCACGCTGAGCTAGGGAGGCACAAGATTTTACCTTGGTAAAAGTGATTTAATCTTTGCGACTATTTCTTTTAGGCTAGAATATGTGCAGAACTAATTGAATTTAGCAAAAAACTCTCTAATTTCTTTTGAATGGCTTTCAACTAGTTCTATGATTTCAAGATGTTCGTCTGCTGTAGGTTCTCTTTGATGAACAACTTGAAATGCACTAAGTGCCGAACCTACCATCTCTCCTACAAAAAAACCGCATAGAAAATCCCCTATGTTTGCACAACTCCAAGTTTCTCCAATTCTGGGAGAAACTCCTGCTGATTTGTACAGTTCCAATGTTTGTTCTATTAAATCCGTAGTTTGTTTTGAAAATTCAGGATCAAGAGTCATTAGAAAAGATAGGAATTATTTCTCTAATCCTTTTTTCTTCTCAAAGGTATAAACGCCATCTAGGAATACTCTGTGATCCTTGTTTTTGACTTTGGTTTTTAGTTCAATGTTTGCAGCTGTTTGTGTTATGTCTGTCCATACCTCTCCTGTAAGTATGACATCTTCTCCTTTTGGAACAACTTTGGTATTTCCAACAATATGCGTGATTCTTGATGCACGCTCTCCTTGGAAATTCTCAATCAAGATTTTTTTTCCTTCAACTTTTACTGTGATGGGAAAGTGTGCATACACAACTTTCATTTTAATTGTATATCCTTCAATTAGGCCCTCACAGATATTTCTTATAATTGATCTTGCTGTATGCAAGATTGCATAATCTCTTTTCCTCTCACCAATTGTCTTTAACAGTACTTTATCTTCTGTAATTTCCAAGTTAACTGGAATATTGCGAAAACTCTTGTGAGTTTTGCCTAAGGGCCCAACAAACGTCAACATGTGTTTGTTTGATGTAACTGTCACTCCCTTTGGTATTACTACCTCGTCTTGGAATTTCTCAAGCTGGTTAGTAGACATATCCTATCAAAAATCCTCCAATTCCTTTTTCTGCTGCTTCATGATGAGACATTACACCTTGATTTGTTGTAACGAGAAGCATTCCTCTATCATACGCTGGTAAGTACTGTTGCTCCCAATTATTGTATTCATCATTTTTCACTTTGAATCTTGGGGAGATTGCTCCACATTTTGTAACCTTGGCCAATAACTTGATTTTGAATTTGCCGCCTCTCTTGTCATCAATGTGTTCAAACTCTCCAATATATCCTGATTTTTGGAGTGTTTTTAACACCTCAATTCCAAGTTTTGATGTCGGGAGAATCACGCACTCTTGTTTTCTTCGTGACTCATTATTGTAAATTGTGACAAATAGATTTGCTAAAACGTTACTTGCTGGCATACTATCTCACTTATTTTTCCTGAACCCTAAAGATGTTGCTACTTCTCTGAAGCATCGTCTGCATAACATTAAATCGTATTTCTGAATAACTGCTGTATAATCCCCGCATCTTTTACACCATTTAGATCCTCTGCCAAAATCATGTTTTTTTCTTCCAGTACTCTCATATGATCTGTCTTTTGCCATTATGTTACGGTCACTCCAAACTCTTTTGTTAGATAATCCTTTGCTTCTTTGCTTGAAATGGCATGTGTTTTACCAACTCTTGCTTTATGCTTACTTCTAATTCTAATACCGTATCCTGGTCTGGTCAATGTTACTGAAATTCCTAATCCTAAAATTCCTATTTGGGGATCGTACTTGACACCTGGGATATCAATGTGTTCTTTTATGCCAAATGAAAAGTTTCCAAAGTTATCAAATGATTTACCGTTAACTGTGTTTCCTTTAGCTTCGAGTAGTCTTTTCAATAATACAACAGCATCGCCTCCACGAACTGTAACTGCTGCTCCTATTGGCTCTCCTTTTCGCACTCCCCAATCTCTCTGTGTTTCTTTTGCATTACGTGCCGATGATTTTTTTCCTGAAATTTCATCAAGTGCTCTTCTTGCAATATTTATGACATCCCCTGATTTTCCAACCCCCATATTGAGAACGACTTTCTCTAACGAGATTTTTTTCATTGGGGATTCTGTTACTTGAGACATATTATCACTTTAATTGAATTATTGGTTCCTCTTTACCTATTGGCATTATGATGTCTGCTGGAATTTCGATTTTTTTATCACTTAGAGCAAGAATTACTCTTTTTGGAAGGATAAACGTTCCTTCTTCTATGGTTTCTATCTTGCCGATCTGTCCTGCATTATTACCTCGTGTGACTAAGCCCTGACTACCTTCTTCCAATTTTATTATTTCAAGAATTTTTACGTCTGGGATTTGTATTAAACAAGCATCACCTACATTGACTTTACTTTCTGAAATTATCGAGCGACCGTCATGGAATCCTATCTGTAATCTTCCTTTGCTAATTGTAGTTTTGCTAACAACCCTGACTATTTTTTTCGATTTTTCTGATTCTTTAATCTTTATTGGTTTTAGGAGTTTTTCTTCGGTTGGGACCAAACGATAAACATCTGAGACGTTTTCTAATTCAATTACGTCCATTAATCCGATTGCATGATGAAGCGATTTTCTTACTACTCCATCAATCTTTACTTTGCCAGAATAAATTGCACTTTTTGCTTCTCTAAGGCTTGTGACAATTTTCAACATGTCTCTTAGGAATACTGCTGTTGGTACGGCATGGCTCTTTTTATGTGGACCAGGTCTTATTGTAATTACAAATCGCTTATCTTTTCTGGCAATTCCCCAGAACTGTGGTGCCATTTGGCGTTTGAGTTTTTTACTTCCTGCGATACTTACCATTACTCATCTTCCTCTTTTTTGGATTTATCTGTTGTTTGTTTTTTTGGATCTTTTTGTTCTAGTCTTGAAATTCGCCATTTATCATCTGTATTCAGCGAAGTAACTACCAAATTGGATGTATGGATGTAGACATCAAATTTATCTCCTTTAGTTTTTTCTTTTTTTACTCCTTCTACAGCAACGCTGTTTTTTGGTGTTGACACTTTGGATACCTTGCCTTCAACTCCTTTAAATTCACCTCTGAGTATTTTTACACTGTCGCCTTCAATTACACGTACACTTCTTCTTCCATATTTTTTATGTAGCTCTTTTGATAATGCGCTACCTAACTGCTTACTTCGTGTTTGAAAAGTTGCTTGATAAATCAAACTGTTACGCATTTTTGTCGGTTTCATCTTTTATACCACCATTGATGCCAAATTAGCTACTCTTGGCCATTTTTCTGAAGCTTCTGCGGCTACTGGTCCTTTGATGTCTGTTCCTTTAGTCTCTCCTTCTGGGGTAATCAAAACTGCTGCATTGTCCTCAAAACAAACTCTTACACCATTTAATCGTCTAACTGCATACTTTTGTCTAATTATCACTGCACCATAAACCTGTTTTCTAAGCTCTGCTGGTCCTTTCTTAACTACAACATTACAAAAGTCGCCTACTGATGCAGCAGCTACTCTTGATGTCCTGGTATGGTGTCTTGGAACATTGATTATTTCTAAAATTTTGGCGCCTGAATTATCAGCACATACTATGTTTGCGCCTATTGGGATTGCTCTTGTGACGTATGGTCTGAATTCTTCTACGCCTTTACCTGCTTGCTTTGCCATTATGCCTTAACCTCTACAACTACGTATGATACTGATTTTGATATTGGCCTACATTCTGCAGTCAATACATGATCTCCAGATTCAACATCTATACACCATGGAACATGTGCATGAATTGTACTTGTACCTCTTGCATATCTTTTGAATTTACTAAAGTAAATTGGTGAATCTTTTTCCAACGTGATAGTCTGCTTCGCTTTGCTTCCGGTTACTTTACCATCAAAAAGCTTTCCTCTTATTGATAAACCTCCATGAAATGGACAGTGCTTGTCTGCGCATTCCCTTGTTGGCTCTTTCACTTTCAATCCTATGTTTTTAGTCATGCTTTTCCTCCAATTCGATCAAACGGTCTTTTTGCAATTTTGGAACCTTCAACAATTATGTCTTTTCCACCTATTGAAAATTTCCAATTATTAGTTTCTTTTGCAATGGATTTTGTTCCATTTTGTGTGTTTATTGTAAACATTGATTTTGTTTCATTGATAATCCTTCCATTTAATCCTATGACTTGAGGGTTAGTTGATTTCACGATCTCTGTATTCAATCCTATAAATTCATGTGATGTGATGTTTTCTGCTGTGATCATTTTTGTTTCTTCATCTCGTTAATTCTTGTTAGCATTCTTGCGATGTCGCGACGCAATGGTTTTAATTTTCCACTTTCTTTTCTTAACGTCCCTTTGGCTGCATCCACTCTAAGTTTTGAAAGTTCACTACGCGTATCTTGAATCTTGCTCTTTAGATCTTTTTCGTTTAATTGCCTAATTGTCTTCATACTGAGTCTGGTCATTTGAATCTGGCCTCCTCTTCCTCCATTGTTTCAAGCTCTTTCATTTTTTCAGCCTCAATCGCGATTTGTTCTGACTCTGTTCTTGCCTTTCTCTCTGCGGCTGTCTCATCTCTCATTTTGCCTGTGTCTTTATCCTTGACTTGAGTCGATTTCTTTGCTTTTGCTGCTCTCATTTCAAATTCTGGAACAAATTTTTCATTTCTTGCAATTCTAATTCTAATCCCAATTAATCCCATGGCAGTTTTGACATGTGCTATATCTTCATCCACAATTACTTCTGCATGATGTCCTGCTCTTGGCAAAATCCCTGCAGTATGTTTTTCAAATGCTGAACGATCGCCCCTTAGTTTTCCGGATATTGTTATCTGAACTCCCATTGCACCACCTTCCATTATCTGTTTCAACGTCCACATTGTTGCTCTTCTAAACGCAGTGCCTCTTTCTAGATGTGATGCCATTCTATTACACATTACACTTGGAGCTAATTCTGGTTTGTCAATTTCAACTACTGATATCTGGGGATTCTTTAATCCAAAGTCTGTTGCAAGTTTATCTGTAAGAGATCTGATTCCGGAACCTTTTCTTCCGATTACAATTCCTGGCCTTGTTACGTGTAATGCAACTCTTGTTCCTACTGGGGTTTTTGAAATCTCTGCATGTGAGAAACCTGCATCTTTGATTGCCTCTCTAAGATAGTCTCTAAGTAACATCATGTTGTAGTTGTCTTTAATTACGTTTTTGACTGCTGACATTTCTAAATCTCCTGTGCCACCAATTCCAAGTGTGTTAAAACATTGTTCTTGGGTGTTGCTCTGCCCATTGCTCTTGGGGTAAATCTTTTTACGATCACACCTTTGTGAACTGTTGCATTGATGATTCGTAATCTGTCTAAATCCATTCCCTTGTATTCTGCATTTGATTCTAAATTGTCCAAGGCC
>JAOUNZ010000123.1 GCA_029880665.1 Candidatus Nitrosopumilus sp. | reverse complement strand
AACGTTGGACCTCAAACAACAATCCTGTATGTACAAATGCATTGATTGCTGCAGGTATTGATACAGGACTCGCTGCAACTGGCTTTACATTGATAGAGACAGCACGTGATTCTGGTGTCTTTACTGGAGACTTCCAAATTCCATCAGCGTGGTGTAGACCTGGACCAGATAGTAATCCACAAGCTGGATCAGCTATCCCAGAATCTGCAACCGGTCTCGACATTGAAGTTAACTATGTTGACTTTAGAGACGCATCTGGTGAAACTATAGAAGTAGGTGACAGCGCAGGAATTCGCGCAACCACCGGTTCAATAAGTCTAGACAGAACAGTTTACCCAGTACCATTTGGTGTACCATCAAACTTTGGAACATTATCTGGAGAAACCTCTCCAGATAACAGATCCATATTTGCAATACACGCATCTGGTATCAACACTGATTTGACTGCCCCAGGCAGTTTCTTAGCAAACGGTGATCTGACTGTCCACATTAGAGTTAACGATCCAGACTTTGACGTATCCGCAAGCGGAGAAGATAAAATTGCTCAAAACAGATCAGATATTCCTGTGGGCCCAGTAGAAATCTCAATCATTAGAGGTTCTGAGACCGTAATTCTCGGTCATGCTGGTGGCTCACAAGTAATTGACGGAAAAATCTTTGTAGGAGACAGTCTGCCAGTGAACAAGGCCTTTAGTGGTGATGGCAATATCGCACTTAGCGAACTAGCAATCACTGCTGGCGGTGCTGGTCATTCTGCAGGCCCAGTAACCATCACTCAAGTGAATGGTGGAGCTGGTGCAACAGGAACATTTACTGAAGTAATAGGTAACGGTGTGATCGCCCTTGGTGAAATCACCTCAATCCCATATTCAGAGAATGGATTCTCTGGTGACACATCAATAACAATCTCACAAGCCGGCGCATCTACAGCAACAGCAACATTTGTTGATGTAAGCTTGGATGATAACGTGGACGTAGTCGATATAACTGCCATTACATCTGGCGGTTCAGGCTTCAAAAACGGCATAGTGAACATTGTTGGTGTTCCATCTGGAAAGACTGCAACAGCAGTCTTTACTGATGCACCTGTCGCAGACGGTATTATTGGTGCAGGAGAATTAAGTATTAACAATCCTGGTACTGGCTATGTTAATGGCCCAGTATCAATCGTTAGTACTGGTACTCCAGCAACAGCAACATTTACTGATACTCTTACTGTGATTAACACAAACTTCGTCAAAGACTTTGGTCCAATGGTTGAAATTGCACCAGACGCAGGAATATTTGAGCTTGACCTCAAAATTCAATACACTGATGGTCCAGCCGATGACAAATGTCCAACAACAGTTGACTTTGAAGTTGGTGTCCCAGGTATTCAAACAGAAACAGACAGATTTAGCACCGCCTCACCATCTGGCGAAGATTATTGTATCTTGCAAGGAGACATTCTCCAAGTAGAATACACTGACCCAACAGATGCATCAGGTGATGTTAACACTGTAACTGACTCTGCTACCTTTGACCTTAGAAACGGTGTATTGCAATCTGACAAATCAGTTTACATCATTGGATCCGACATGATCTTGACCCTCATTGAACCAGACCTTGATCTGGACAATGACCAGGCTGAGACATGGGACTTGGACTTGATCGAATGGGACTCTGATGCCGCAACCGTCACCATGGGTGACGCTGATGGCCAAGGAGGAGCATTTGACCCAGAACCACTGAACTTCAGAGAGACAGGTGACAGCACTGGTATCTTCCAGATTGTCATCGAAATCCCTGAAATTTTAGCAAATGATCGATTAGAAAGAGGGGAAGAAATTGTCCTCGAGTATACCGATTGGGGCCCATCCGGATCTGACTTTGTAGGTGATGAAGACGAAGATGTCAACCTGACAATTTATACTTCAAACTTCGGAGCAACTGTAGAGCTTGACCAAAAAGTTTATTCCTGGACCGATAAGGTCTACATTACCATAGTCGCACCAGATCACAACTTTGACAGCAAACTAGTTGATGAGATTGGAAACTCTGATTTAGACCCAATAAAGGTCTCAACCAGAGGATTTGATCTTGACAACTACAAACTAGTCGAGACTGGTACTGACACGGGCATCTTCACTGGTGAGGTTATCCTTACTGGATTTACACATGATGCTGATGGTGACGGAACAAACGATACTAACCCAAGAACCACTGGTGACGGACCAACTAACGGATTCCTGCAGACTGACGATGATGACGGACTTACCGTGTCATTTGAATTCTCAGAGGATGAAACTGTAGTAGGTTCAGCACTTATCCGATGGAATATCGGTGAGACACAATGGTTAGAGGCAAGCTACCCAGCAAGCGGAACAGGTGTTGTAAGAATTATTGACCCAGACATGAACTTAGACCCAGAAGCAGTCGACAACTTCGATGTTGACGTATGGTCTGACTCCGACGCCGGAGGTATTGATCTTACTGTAACTGAGACTAATGAGGCAACTGGAATTTTCGAAGGTACTGTGTTCTTCACAACTACCGATGAATCTTCTGGTCACAGACTCAGAGTCGCAGAAGGTGACACTGTCACCGCAGAATATGAGGACAATACACTACCTAATCCGTACACAACTGCAGATGAACTTGATATCACTGCCACTTCACTAATCGGTACTGTTGTACCACCACTCGAGAGAGCACCAGCTGCTAACTTGAGAGTAGTTGATGCATTCGGTAACAGTTTAGATACTGTTTCCGTTGATCAACAGGTGCAAATCACTGCCGACTTAGCAAATGGTCAGGATAGAGAGCAACAATTTGCATATTTGGTACAGATTCAGAATAGTAACGGTGTTACAGTCTCACTAGCATGGATTACAGGTTCACTATCTGCTGGTCAATCATTCAGCCCAGCATTATCATGGATTCCAATTGAAGCAGGCACTTATAGTGCAACTGCATTCGTTTGGGAGTCTGTTGATAATCCTACGGCATTATCACCACCAGTATCCACAACGATTACTGTAAGATAAAACTAGTTCACATTACCCTTTTTTTCTTTTTTTGAATCTCACTTAACGTAAGTTGTAGACAAATTTCCAGAAGCAATATCTAGGAGAACATAAAGCATTAATTAAAATGAAATCGCAAATTTTGTTTTCGGTTTTGATTGCTTTTTTGTTTGTAAATACGCTTGATTCGTTTTCAGAGTTAGATTTGTTTACAAACAGCAGGGTGTATTCTCCCGAGCATAACTTGCAAGTTTATGGAAAAGGACTGCCAAATGAAAATCTTATCATACGACTTTTTGCTCCAGATGAAACAATTTCAAAATTTGATCAAATAACCACTGACTCAGACGGCTCCTTTGATTATGATTTGCTGAAATGGCCTGATCCCTCGACAAATTTTCCTTATGGGACATACACTGTTGAAGTAATCAGCACTGAACAAAGTGGCATCTCTAAAAAAATTGATGTAAAGTTTTCTGCTACGACTGATTTAGTGGATATCCCTGTAGAAAGAACAGTTGACACCCTGGTATTTGCTCCTGAGACCGCAGCAATTAACCAACCAACCAGAGTATTTGTACAAATAACTAGCGATGGGCTTTTGGTTGGAAACGAACCTGCTAAATTACTCGGTAGCACCCATGTTCACTTGCCGTCTGGGCTATCTGTCCCCTTGACTAGTTCTTTTAAAACACTTCACCAGGGATTATACTATGTCGATTATACTCCTCGAGAAGAAGGCACCCATGTGTTTCATGTAGTCGCATTTAGTCAAGGAACTACATCACATGGCTCGGCTGCCACTAATGTACTGACTCAGGATCTCGGAGGAATATCGCAGCAAATAATTAAACTAAATTCAATCTTGGATGAAACATCAAGCGAACTGGACACTCTGAAACTAGAAATAGAAGGGTTTGGAAATACTCTGCAGCAAGCAAGTTCTAATATTGACCAAAGCACTAATGCCATTTCAACATCAGTAGAGTTTATCAGCGAAGCTTCAAACCAACTAAACTCACTATTGTTTCCAATTATTG
>JAOUNZ010000122.1 GCA_029880665.1 Candidatus Nitrosopumilus sp. | reverse complement strand
TTATGTTTCGTGGTACATAATATGTGTGAAATTCAACAAATACCTTTTGAAATAAATAGGAAACATATCTTCAGTTTTACATGAGAATTATGGTTTGTTTAGATGGTTCAAAGCACTCACTACGTGGGTTAGATGTTGCAATCTTGCTTGCAAAACAATCTGATGCACTGATAATTGGCGTCCATAGTGATACCATCTTTAGTGCATTTTCTGCTGTTCGTGCCCCCATACTCCCTGAGAAAAAATGGACAAATGAAGCCAAAGGAATAATACGTGATGCACAAAAAAAAGTAGAGAAAAATAAAATCAAATTTGAAGGAATTGTTATCGGAGGTCATTCTTCAGGTATTGACTTGACTACCTTTGCCAACAATCCCGTAAACCGAATTAATCAAATTGTAATAGGTGCAAGAGGAATGGGATTTCCGAAGGAGTTGTTTTTTGGAAGTACATCAAACTTTATCTTGCATAAGGCAAAGGCTCCTGTAACTGTAGTAAAATAAAATATTATCGTACACATTAATGTAAAAAACAAATATGATTATGAGTGATGTCTTGATTGGACCTGATTATCATGTATGTGTATAGGCCGATTCAAAAATAACTTTCGGTATTGTAAATGCACATAAATTATTTTTGACTGGAAAAATCTTGCTGAATGCAAAAAATTGTCATCCATGATTACAAATATTGAAAACTAATCAAAAACAGATATGTTCAAAATAAGATATTTGCTATCTTACATTTCCTGAGAATTAGCAAAAAGAACGACATCTATAAACGATTTAAATCGTCTTTTGCAAGTCTTCTTTTAAGAATTAACTTGTTTGATTGATCAAAACTGAACGTTCTTTTGTTTTTTGGTAAACCCGCATACGTAAAGATGTAATGAAAGACGATATTCTAAATTCCTTTCAGACAAATCATTCCCCTTTTTGGGAATGATGGATATGCATTAAATTCACTTTCACGTAATGGAATTATGAATAAAAAATCAATAGTTGGCATTGTCTCGGATGTAAAGAAAAACTATTGTAGCGGAGGCAAAAGCAGTCCATCTCTTTTTCTGTTATTACTCTTGATGGTTTTTCTTACTGTATCTCCAGCTGCTTTTGCAGACGAGAATGAAGAAGAAGGTGAAAAAGATGAAGATCGTGAAGACGACGATGATGAAGGGCTGGCATTTGGAAGTGGGATTCCTGATGCAATCCTTTATGGAACAATTGCCCTAATTGTAGGAACTGTTGCATATACTGGATTCAAAATCTACAAGGTCAAAAGACCAAAGATGTCATCAAGGTGATCAAATGAATACAATCATGCCTATTGTTTTTCTATTATTTCTGGTGCCAATACCTGTATTTGCTGATGATGATGCTGAAGACGCTGTACAGAACTTGGGATGGATTGCAATCGGTGCAGGAGTCATTACAAATCTTCCCTTTATCTTGTTTAACAAATGGAGAAGATATGCTATACGTACAGGCGGACAATTGCTTCAGATAGTAAACCCATCAGTTCAATTCTATAAACCTGTTCTGAACTTTCACATCCTTCTCAACTTTGTTGGTTATTTTGCAGGAATGACTCATGGCTTGTTTTTGGTGTAAGATTTAGATTCGATCTCACTGTCTCTTGCAATAACAATGACCGTTTTGATGATAAGTGGGATCTTACTGAGATATACATCATCAAGGCATACCAAGGTTTTCAATCGTTTATTGCACGGACAGATTGGATTGCTATTTCTATTGATAATATTGATAACACTTCATGTGTTGATGGAAGATTAATGAAATCATATGTGCATGGAATAAAAATTATCTATTAAGATTCAATTAATCCAAAAACAATTACCCATAATTTAGAATTGTTGGATTGCAAAGTTGGAATTTGAATTGTTATACAAAATAAATCCCAAAATACGCCTGAAATTATCATCCTCATATATGGCCTATTTTGACCATTTGATTTTCAGTTTTTTGTATGAATGGATATCAAAAATACTTGAACCTTACAATTAGATACCATTATCTAAATGCCTCAAATGGCATGATTTTATTCTTATTTTATACCAATGTTTTTTCAACTTTACAATTCTTGCTGTGTTGTGCTATGGTCTACTCATGTGTCTTTTAATTACGATATTTTTCTGATTTGCTAATTACTATAGAGCCCGTCTTGATTAATGGATATCCTTATGTCAGTTCCCAATTTTTGGATACTAATTTGTCTAATGCTTCAAGAAGACCGTCACCTGCATGAGCAGAGACTGTTGTTGTAGCTTCTGATTTTACCTGCTCAGAGGCATTTCCTAAAGCAATACTGGTTTTTGCTACTCTAAACAATGGAACATCAGTTGCGCTATCTCCGATGGCAATAACATCATCTCGTGAAATAGATAATTTCTTCATGATCTCAGAAAACCCAGTACCCTTGTCTATACCATAAGAATTAATGTGATATGCGTACTGACTATCCGATAACCCTACTCTGATATTGTTCTCATCTAGAATTTTCCTTGCAAGATCAAGATCAAACGTTCTCTGTAAAACAACTTCCGTCATCCTGGGGAAAACTGGTTTTTCTTTTACACCCTCAATATTATTCTGAATCACTTTTAATGCCTTTTTGCACTCATCTATGTTACCTAGCATGACGTGCTCATTAGAATTCAGAGTAATACATCCGCCGTTCTCACCAACTGCGATTTTTGTTGTTCCTCCAAACACTGAAAGCAAAAAGCCTTCAATAGATGATCGACCTGTCACAAAAATTACATTATGACCTATGTTAGTTAAACGTCTGAGTGCTTCAAGTGCACCAAGATGAATACGTCCACCACCATTCTCAGTTATTGTACCGTCAATGTCCACTGCAAATGTTCTCTTTTTCACAAGAATCGTTTTCTGAACTGAATAATATTTGCTGCGTAAAGAAATCAAATGTTAATAGGTTGAATCTTTTTTGAAATCTTTTCAGACAACAAAGCTGCAAAAATACCCATCAATATAGCTGGAATCACCGTAAGTGAAAGCACTTCATCAATTAATTCAAAATAGACAAAATAAATCAGACTTGGAGATACGATCTTTCCAAGTAAGACTTCGTTGAAAGTATACATCACATAAGGATAGTAAACCATATAGAATATGGATCCAAGCAACCCCCCTACAAAAATATACGAAATTCTAGATTTTCTGAATCTCAAAATTATATCTGATATTATGAAAGGAATCAGATTCAATGAATAGAACTGAATTGAATCAAAAAGCGCAAAATTGGGCACGATTGCAGTTGAACCGTATATTAGTAAAAATATGCCACCAAGAATACTCATAGCCCCAAATTTAAAATCAGATAACCTAAAAACAAAAAACATCGAAATCGAGATTAAAAAAGGATAACTCAGGGAAGCGACAAAAAATGCAAACATTGGTTCTGGATTGAATTTAAAAAAATCAGTACTGGAAAATGGTAAGGATAATGAAGAGATGATTCCAGAACCGGATAACCAAACAGGAATAACTGCTAAAATTATTAAATAAATTAAAATCGAATTGACTTTGTTAATTTTTAAATATCTTGAAATACCGACCATGCCACCAACACTACTCAAAAACATTCCAGTGATCAGTGTAAAATGAGGCGGACTTAGTAGCCCATCAAGACCGAAATTCAAATGCCATACAAAGTCAAAAGGCCCTGCCCCTGCAAGTAATGCTATTCCAATCAACTTAAACTTCAAAGAAACATGATACAATTCCCTGAAACGATCTGAGTTTTTCCATCCGATAAAAGACAAAACAACCCCAATCAGAGATATTAAAACTCCTGAATACATCAGGGCATGGGGAGATGAGAAAAATGTCTCAGGTTTACTTAGCAGATGATTTGTTATGTCCCAACTTCCACCAACAGTAACCAATAAGATTCCAAGATTTGTAACAATGCTTCCAAGAATAAAAATACGTTCAGAATAAATTTGAAGAAAATTCAAATTGCTTTTTGATTCAGTTGACATGATAATGATCCACTTTATGGAATATTATGG
>JAOUNZ010000121.1 GCA_029880665.1 Candidatus Nitrosopumilus sp. | reverse complement strand
CATTTATTGGAGTGAATCTACTTGGCACTCCTGCTCCAAAGTCATTAACAATCCCACTCATTTTTTTATTTGCAACGTATTGATCTATTTTACTTGCTACAAAAATTCTTACAGCTTCATTAATCCCCTCTTTAACAGATTCTTGGATGATTTCTGCTCTTTTTTCTGATGTTTCAAAATCACCTGTGTATATTTTCTGAGTAAGTTCATCTAATTTTTCATTCTGATAATTCCAATATGACGGATCATTAAATCCTGGCATACTTGAAAACCAAGGCGAATACATTTGTCCTAATCCTACAGAATCATACCGCACAAATGCTGAGCGCCCCCATCCCTCTGTATACAGACTCCATTTTAATTCAGATGGGTCTGAGCCGTAAACAACAACAAATGCCTTATTCAAATCCCCGAAATCTTTCTTTACTACAAATCCTATTTTTTCTAATTCTGCTGATAACACTTCACCAATTGATTTTCTAATTGGATCGTCGCTTCTGATAAAAATTCTAATCTCTATTGGTTTTTCATTTATTTGCCATTTGCTTCCAATTTTTTTGGCTCCTTTCTCATTCAATATTTTTGAAATTACTTCATTTGCAAATGTGGGGTTGTATTTGAAATTAAACGTCTCAAGTTGTTCAACAACTGTTAGATATTCTGGATCCGAAGGGCTATAGTATGAAACAACTGGTGAACCATATCCGCCCATTAACTCGTTTACGATTAATTTTCTATCTATCAAATAATTAAGAGCAAATCTTACCTCCTTGCTTGAAAATGGATTAAACTCTTCTGATTCTGCAGGGTTTACCAATATGCTGTATGATCTGCCCGTTGAATCAAATACCTGTAATCCTTCACGTGTTTTATGATTTTCTAATCTGTCTGGGGAAATTCTATCATAATATACATCAAGATTTCCATTTCGTACTTCTTCTAATGCTGTATTTTCGTCTAAATATTGAATGAATTTGACTGAATCAAAAAACGTGCTTTTTTCTGCAAACGATTCATCGTACATGACAAATGCAGTTGAGAGTGCTAGTATCATCACTAGCAATTTTTTCATAAACCTGTTTTCAAAAACATCTAATAAAATCTATATCACAATACCCAGATGTTATTAGGACTAAATCTATATTTCTAATGTGCATCAAAACTTACAATTGAAAATTCATCCAAAAATGATTACTTGCTTGAATGGAATTATCCAAGGTGGGGTATCTGCACAAGATTTTTCGGCTGTCACAAAAATGAACTTGACCGACTCTGAAATAATTTTAAATGAATTTGTCAGAAATGATATTGGGACAAAACAAGACGGTGTATATTATTTTGAAGATGGTGACAAACTAAAAATTGCCATCGCCCTACTTGAAAAAGGTTCGTCTGTAGATGAAATTTCAATCTCTTTAGATTGGAAAGATTTTGAAGGGTTAACTGCAGAAATCCTGTCTTCAAAAAATTTCGCAGTGATGAAAAACTTAATTCTGACTAAACCTCGAATGGAAATTGATGTTGTTGGCATCAGATTGGGCATTGCCGTTTTAATTGATTGCAAACACTGGAAACGATATAGCGTCTCCTCATTATCTGCTGCTGTGAAAAAACAAATTGAACGAACTAAGCATTATGTTTCCAAAACTTCTGGTGCTATGGCAGTACCTGTAATTGTTACATTGTATCAGGATAAGATTGATTTTATTGAAAATGTTCCAATTGTACCTATTTTCCAACTCTCCTCATTTGTTGATGAATTCTATGGTAATCTTGATCAAATGAATACTATAGAAACAGACTCGTTATGAATAACAAGAGGCCTCCAATAACAAAACCTTTTGTAATTTTTAATGAATTGTCTAATGCTTTGGAATAATCTTCGTATATGCTCTGGCCCATAACCTTGACCTCGCTCTGATTCTCTAAAATTTCAAATTTTGCTGCTGTAATTACTGTCTCAGCTTTCTTTGCAATTTCAAGAAACCATTTTGAAAGTTTATCTGCACTTGTGATCAGTCCTAACTGATAGTACCCATTTCGGTTCCTTGCTTTAACTGGAGCATAATGTGTATCTGATGTGCAGATTTCAAGTAACTGATAATTATTATCTGCAAACTTCTCTATGATTTTCTCTCTTACTCCGTTTTCCATGTTATTTGCATCTGCCCATCCAAGAAAATATTTTTTGTTGTTAATTTTAAGGCAAACAATACCTAGTCCACCCATTCCCAAATCTTCTGTCCATACATCCATGTCATCCGAATTTGCATAACCAAACTCAATGGGGAAGCTATCTTTTGTAATTAAAGTATCCAGACATGACTTTGCGGCCTTTAACATATCTTGACCGTCTTCTTTAGAAATCTCTTCGCCCATGGCATTATGACAATCTACTATCATCGTTCTGGAATAATTTCTGTTGTTTGCATATTGCTCAATCTCGGTCTTCATGTAGCTTGGAATGTCCTCCATCCCGTGTGGTGATAATGATAAAAACAACAACGGATTATTTCCAAAAAGTAATCCAGTCACTCTTGCCTTGTTAATCTGCACTGTCACTGGTTCTGTACATTGTACGCCTTCTTCTCTGATTTCATTGTTTTCCAAATTTTTAAGGTAATTTTCTACTTCGTTTCTTGATGGCAGGTTCAGAGAATGATCTGAAATACTATGCATAACCATTGCTGACGATGACAAATTTTTGTAAATAAGATATGGGATGTTGCTTCCTCCAACCGGATGATAAGGCCCTGGGTGTATTTCGGGCAACACCATTCGAAATTCCTTTCCGTTCATCTGTGATGATAGTTTTATCTGTGATGTTGATACTTTGGTTTCTTTTGAGCGTTGCTCCATTAATTTTTCAGCATCTTCAAAATCATTTCCTTGAGATGCAAGATACGCTTGAATGGTTTTATGGGTACTCTCCATTCCTGGCCTCCCTGCTCTGTCTGTTAGAATTGACCATACACTTGCAATTATCATAAAAGATACTCCGTAACCTAATCCGATTGGTTCACTAAATACTGAAATCCACATATTTTGTGGAATTAATACCAAATACATTGCTAGAGGTTGAATGAAGCAAATTGCCCAAGCTTTTTTGAGACTTACTCCAAGAGTTGTCGTGTAAATCCCTATTCTAAAACTAGCAAACAAGAACATCCCAAAGATTATGAAGAATAATTCGATATCTTTTGATAACACTATACTTGAAAGTAGCCCCATCATTAGTGTGACTGTCCATAACATGTTTCCAAAAAGAGATGAATGTAATGATTTTGAGTATTCTTTTTTCTTTGTGAACCGCGTGTCTAATAACTGTGTTAAAAACAGTACTCCTAAAACTAATGGCAGTCTATACCAATTATCCCCAAATCCCAAATATCCCAAATAACCAAAATATATCCCAAGAACTGTCACTGCTGCCACTATCAATGATATTACAAGCGAAAAATAATGTGATGATGGATTGACTAGAGTAAGGGAAAACCTATTGTGTATGTTTGAAACGTCATCTGATTCTTTTTGCATTGTTTCTTCACGGAGCTAGGAATAAATCAATTACCCATGAAACTACAATTAAACTAATTGGAATTGATACCACAATTTTTGGGTCTAACTTGAATCCTTTTGTCTCATCCTCAAAGAATCTCATGAGGCCTCCACTTGATGCTGGCAGTGGCGCAGATTTCTTCTTACTACTCATTATGATTTGTCATCAAGAATTTTTAACATAAAAACTTTATTTTATCTCCAAAATTTGACCTGAAACTTGATTTTATCTTGCTGTATTGCATCTGGCAGTCTCTTAGACTTTTTAGGATAAATAAACCTCAGATTATATTGCAATACATGAATTTCTAAAAATTAGAAACCTTTTTTCTGATTATATGTACTGATAACATCTCCCCAATCAATCTTGAAGCCAAATGACACGTGTTGTTCTGAATGTCCTGCTCTGGACATACTTCCATAACATCCATACCTATAATTCCGCCTTGTATGATGTTCTTTAGGAGAATAGATACAGTGACTGGATTTAATCCCATGGGAACTGGTA
>JAOUNZ010000120.1 GCA_029880665.1 Candidatus Nitrosopumilus sp. | reverse complement strand
TCAATCTCCATTGCATGAGAAAATGAGTTATCTGCGATATCGGTAATGATGAAATCTATGCAACATAGTGGTCGTTTCTCGGATTCTTTTAGGATGTTTTGAATAACTTTACCGCAGTATTTTGAACCATCTATCCCGTGTGGTTTGTATGGTTTTATTGTTCCATTATACCAGTCAAGTTTTGATAATATTTTCTCTGCGTGGTGTTTTGGCGGTACTGCAAATGACTTGAACCACTCTGTATTGTTAGTCATCCTGTCAAGTGACTTTAGAAAAACATCCATTGATCTTTCATCTGAATAAATTAACAAATCATGAACGTGAGGTATTGGTGATTTTTTATCTAACCATTGTTCTACTGCATCTTTTACGATTGAGTTAATTGATACTCCCAGCTGCTCTGCCTTTTTCCCCAAATTGGAATGAGTTGTATCATCAAATCCTCTAATTAGTATGTCCTTTGCCAACGATATCGTTTGTTGATGTAATTATATAAATGATGATATCATGATAGCATTAAAGGTAATATTGATATAATGATATCATGATAGCATCATTATGAGTACAAAACCTATCCAAAAAGAACTTATCAATGGTGTTGACGTTCCTCAATTAACACAAATCATTGATGATCTAACCCAAAACCCTAACCTGGCCCAATTCCATTTTTGTGCAAAGAACAACTGGGTCAGTGGAGGAGAAAATCAAACCACTGTAAATGAGTTTTATGGTGGTGGCAAAAAGCATGTCAGAAGTAAACCATTTGTCTTTACAAAAGACGAACCACCAACACTTCTTGGACATGATAATGGTGCAAACCCAGTTGAGTATGCACTGACTGCCCTTGCAGGATGTGTGACAACTACTCTAGTGTATTATGCATCAGCAATGAATGTGAAAATCAACAAAATAGAGTCTACTTTGGAGGGAGATATTGACCTGAGAGGTCTCTTAAACATTGATGATGGTATCAAAGCAGGCTACAAGAGCATAGACATCAAGTTGAAAATTGATTCAAATGCATCTGCTGAAGTATTGGAAAAGTTGATGGCCATCGCAAAAAAACACTCTCCAGTTGCAAATACAATTACAAATGGAACTCCAATTAACCTAAGTTTGGTTTGACACCAAACTATGTTCTATTTTGTTTCTTAAGATTAAAGTATTATGAATCTCACGATCTTAGTTTTAGTGAAAGCATTTCAAACATTTTGATTATGTAACTTGAAAAATTTACCGAATTTCATGACCCTGTAATTTGAAGTTCGTACAAGCATATCGATGCTGGATTATCATGTAATTTTTTATTTTAAAGATGATTTCGTATCTAGCATAGTTGTATTTTTTAAACGTTCATCTGATAGATTGATCTTGATTTATTTTTAACTATTACAGATATGCTCAAAATTATTACAGATGATCTGAAATCGTACTGATGCTCAAATCTCGAGATTTCTAGATGTCTTCCCAGTATTTTTAAATGGCATGATCCACAACACTGATGCTGTATGTCGTCTGAGTTAAAGTTACCATATGGTATATGTTATGGGCCTCATCGAGACGGTCAAGATCCAACCCAAAACATACATCCAAATGAAATGGAGATGAATCAAGATGTTGCATTTTTGAGTACACTAACAAAAAGAATTAGAATTTATTCATCACATGGTATGTCTGATATGATAAAAAATCTTGATAAAAATAAAGTCAAAGTAAATCTTGGCGTTTCTCTAGATGCCAATAGTCCTACTAATAGTAGTATTGAGATAAACAAGGCAAAAGACATTCTGGCAAAATATGGTGATCTGATTGATTGCATTACTGTGGGGAATGAGGTTCTGGCCAAGATCATATGGGATTCTCACTTAGATTTAGGCAATGTGTCCTCAGTGATCAAAAATCAAATAGACGAAATAAAAATAACTAAAATAATACCATCCATAGATGATCTAAAAAAGGCAGTGGCGCAATCTAACAATAAGGACATTCGTGTTACGACTGCGGAACCTTGGAGGTTATGGCAGGATCATCCTGATCTTATCGATGCTGTTGACGTCATAACTGCCCATATTCATCCGTATTGGGATGGACAAGATATATCCCATGCCGTAGACTATGTCCTTCAAACGTACAATGCTGTCGCATCTCTTGGAAAGGTTCATGGAAAGAATGTGATAATTGGCGAAACTGGTTGGCCTACACATGGAGATACAATTGGAACCGCAATTCCAAGTTCAGATAATCAGAAAATGTTTCTGAAGAAATTTCTAACTACAACTACAATTCCAGAATATTACATATTCGAAGCCTTTGATGAAAAATGGAAAGAGATGTATGGGCTAGTAGAAGGTCATTGGGGGTTGTGTGATTCAAAGGGAATTACAAAACATGATCTTAGTATTTTGTCTGGAGCTGCATCTAAAAATAATTGGAGATAAACATCATTTTTACAGGACAATGTATCATGACCACAAAAACAGAAATAATTTGACATGTTTTTTTATTTATTGTACATGTGTCTGATTCTTATGATGTCTTTGATGCTTGTGTTAATTTCTTGTTGTGATTTTCTGTGTTAGAGGAATTGTGTTCTTCAGTGATTCCTTTATCGTTCCATTTTCAAAAAATAACCCCCAATTATTTTCAACATTATTTTGCCAATCTGGATCCGACTGTTCGCCTAGCTTCCATTTCTCATCAAATGCCTCAAAAAAGAAGTATTCTATTCCATTAAAATATGCAATTTTTCTAAATTCTGAAATGAATTTTTGTTGGTTATTGGGACTTGGAACTGCTAGTCCTATTGCCCTTCCATCTGATGGCCAACCAGTTTCGCCAATTACCACTTCTTTTCCAAGTGATTCTTTTACATTTCTGTATTCTTCTGATACTTTATTTGATGCATTACTGATATCTATTCCACTGAAGTATGGATAGTAATTAATCATTACATAATCAACATGTTTGGCAATCTCTGGATGTTCAAGCCAATTTCTGACAGGTTCTGCAATCGTAATTGTGCATTTTGGATTTAGATTCTCTCTTGTTTTATTGAGATATTGTATGATTTGTTCTTCGATTAGGGTTTCTCTGTACAATCCCTCATTTTCAACAATGATGGTGTAAATCCCATCATACTTGTTAGCCATTTGTACAGCTCTTTCTATTTTATCATAATCTGTTTTATCCCCGGTTAATAGCAAAGTTATTGCAGTTTTTAGTCCGTACTTTTCGGCAATTTCTGGAATATGCTTGTTATTTCCTGCTATTCCATATATCCTAATCTTGTCAGTTACTGCACTAAGTAATTTTATGTCATTCTCAATCTCGTCCAATGTTGGATGAATGTTAGTAAGTGGGGACTGATCTTTTCTGTAGGGGCTATACGCAATACCTGAAAATTTTGTTTGTTTAAGATCTATCTGCAACTCATGGATATCTGTCTCTAAAAAATTAGACATCTTGTTTTTATCTGACTCAATTTCAGTTTTTTCAACAATGTCTTTATCCTCAACTTTTAATGTTGTATTTTTTGTAGTCTTTGTTACTGTCTCTTTTTTGGATTTTATTATATCTAAGAAATTAGTGTATGTGAGAGTTAATCCTGATATGATAACAATGATAATAATTCCTACAATAATGCCTTTGTTCAATTACTCACATGTATTTTTATGGCAATTAAATTTTGGTAATAAACAACAAACCTGTTAGACTAATATCTAAAATTGTATTCCTGTTTTAAAAAATAAAATAATCCTAAAATACATATATGAACAACGTTCTGATCAACAAATTCTGTTGATATTGACGCTCTTCACATTTTTTATGTTATGTTCCGAATGTATCTTGTCTCTGATGGAATTCTTTATCTATTGTTATATTTTACATACTTTGTTTATTTCATAAATTTATCTTAATGATTTTACATACTTGAAACTATCCACAAGTATGAAATTGATAAATTGACTTGAAAATAATATGCTGTCAGTTAGTCTGTTTGCCTCATAATCAAAAAATTACTTGTTATCCGTTTTACTTGTGTATTTGACAATCTAATTGTTTTCCCAGATACTGTCAAAATGACTT
>JAOUNZ010000118.1 GCA_029880665.1 Candidatus Nitrosopumilus sp. | reverse complement strand
ATTTTAAAACTAAAAGAAAATCAAACCTAATGCAAATATAACAATACTTTCTAAAGAAAAATGGTAGTAGGTAAGATCAGGGTGCCAGCCGTGCCCTATTCTGAAACCGGCTATATGCAGAGATCAGCAACTGTTGGGTAAATCTCTAGATGGGTAATTCCCGCTTGGCGTGCGGAAATGAAATCACGCCGAGGCGGGTGGTTGCAGGACTAGAACTATTCGAAGGAATAATTTCTAAGACCGAACTATCGAAAGGGATGAGGTCCGGGAGGGAGCAATCCTAAGGTAGGGCATCCACGCTTCCTCGTCAACGTGGCGGATCTTGTATGCCTTGAAATGGGGCTATTCGTCTAGATTGGAACCAACAGATCTACTACCATTTATAATCAAAATCAAATTTACAGTCTTGAACGATTTCATTTGAAAACAAAAGAAGTTACGAGGATCTTAAGAAACAGATTCAGTGTTGCCACTTTTCAATACAGTTGGAGAATTTTGTTTCTTGTTAGATGATAAAATAGTAGAAGATGTGAAAATGCATGGAATTGTTTTTGGTAAATCAATGGAATTTAGATGGTTTACAGATCTAGAACCTAGAAGAGATAGAACAATACTTAAAATTCAGAAAAGTAGAAAGAAACCAATACAGATCAGAAAAGAACAAAAAATTTCAGAGTTTAATCAAGCAAAAAAAGATGCATTTGAAGAAATTCATTAATATAAAACATCAAATGCCGAAAATTCGTTAATGAATTTTTCATTATGTATATCTATTTTCTCAACTCGTGCATTAGCTGGTCCTTTATGAGCCCATTCAACAAGTATGTTAATTTCGTCTTCATCACCTTCTAAAACAGCTTCAACACGGCCATCTTTGAGGTTTTTAACCCACCCAAAAATATTATTTTTCTTAGCCATTACTTTTAGTGTCTGACGGAAAAAAACACCTTGTACTTTACCAGTCACAAAAAGTCTAATGCGCTGTTTAGACATTAAAATTAATTTTCTAAAAGGCATTAATCAATTTTAGGCTAGAAAACTACTTTCTTTCTTTAATTCTAGCTCTACCAGTTTTTCTAGCAGCAATACTACCTACTTTTGCACCAGGGGGTGTATCTCTAGATACTGTTGAACTTTGTCCAACGTGTTGATGACGACCACCTCCGTGTGGGTGAACATAAGCTGCCTGAGCAACGCCTCTGACAATTGGATATTTCTTTCCTTTAGCTCTAAAGCTACGCCATTTATTACCTGCACTCATAAAGAATCGCTCAGTAGCTCCACCACCAGCAAGTGTACCAATCATTGCTCTATTTTTTGGGTTTAATGTAGCAAATTTGCCAGAAGGTAATTTGACAGTAACGCCATCATCACCATGAGAAAAAACAGTAGCGTTGGTACCTGCAGATTTAACTATAGCACCACCATCCCCAAAGTGTTTTTCAATATTACATACAACGGTTCCATCAGGAATATTTTGAATACTGATTACATTTCCATTTTCTATTTTTGATTTTAATCCAAATTGTAAAACTTCACCTACTTTAGCTCCAAGTATTGCTGGAACAAACGAAATAGAACCATTCTCAAATCGGATTTTTGCCAATGGTGCTTCTCTACCACGTTCATGAACTAGATCGATAATTTCGCCTTCATGTTGCTCCGCTAGTGGAAAACGAGGATAATTTGCTTTTGAGCCTACTTTACCGGTAGATGTAGATCTAAATTGATGTCCTCCACGGCCACGTCTTCGTACTAATGGTCTCTTACCCAAGTTGATCGTTTCCTACGTAAAGAGGATTTTAAGCTTGTGGTATTATTTGTAATTTTAAGAAATCACCACAAAGGTATAAAAATTAGAGTGAGGGGTTTTATTCATGAGTCAAAATGCTCTTTCTCTCAAAGTTCTTGAAGCATATACAAGAGATGTTGGAAGAGGAGTAGCAAGAATTGACTATGATTCTATGGACACATTAAATGCATCTACAGGAGACGTTATTGAAATTAAGGGTAAGAGAAGAACGGTTGCAAAATGTCTTCCTCTGTATCCATCTGATGAAGGAAAAGGAATTATCAGAATTGATGGATTAGGAAGAAATAATTCAGGAATTGCGATTGGTGATACAATTTCGGTTAGAAAAATAAAAGCAGTTGCTGCAGAAAAAGTAGTTGTTGCACCATTAGAGGCAATTCCTCCAATTGATGAAAGATACCTTGCAGATGCTTTAGAAAGTGTTCCTTTGATTAAAGGCGATAATGTGATGGTTCCATATTTTGGTGGACGCCTAACTTTTCAAGTAATAGGAGTAACGCCATCTGCGGATGCGGTGTTGATTACTCAAAAAACGGTTTTCCACATTGCAGAAAAAGGTGAGACGTTACGTGGAGTTCCACAAGTAACCTATGAAGACATTGGCGGAATATCAAATGAGATTAAGAAAGTCAGAGAAATGATTGAGCTTCCATTAAGACATCCAGAAATTTTTGAAAAATTAGGCATTGAGGCACCAAAAGGTGTTTTACTGTATGGACCCCCTGGTACAGGAAAAACATTACTTGCAAAAGCAGTTGCAAATGAAAGTCAGGCTCATTTTATCAGCATATCTGGTCCAGAAATTATGAGTAAGTTTTATGGTGAAAGTGAAGCAAGATTAAGAGAAATTTTCAAAGAAGCTAGAGAAAAAGCTCCATCAATTATTTTTGTAGATGAAATTGATTCTATTGCGCCAAAAAGAGAGGAAGTAACAGGGGAAGTAGAAAGAAGAGTAGTATCACAAATGTTGTCATTAATGGATGGATTAGAAGCTAGAGGAAAAGTAATTGTAATTGCTGCAACAAATAGACCAAATGCCATAGACCCCGCGCTTAGAAGGCCTGGAAGATTTGATAGGGAAATAGAGATTAAAGTGCCAGATAAGAAAGGGAGAAAAGACATACTTTCAATCCACAGTAGAAATATGCCATTATCCGATGATGTGGACATTGAAAAGATTTCAGCAGTTAGCCATGGATATGTTGGTGCGGACTTGGAATATCTTTGTAAAGAAGCTGCAATGAAGTGCTTGAGAAGATTATTACCTGTTCTAAATTTGGAAGAAGAAAAACTTCCTCCTGAAACTTTGGATAAACTGATTGTCAATCATGAAGATTTCCAGAAAGCATTGATTGAAGTAACTCCGTCTGGAATGAGAGAAGTTTTCATTGAGAATCCAGATGTAAAGTGGGAAGATGTTGGAGGTTTAGACGATGTCAAACGAGAATTGCAAGAGGCAGTTGAATGGCCAATGAAATATCCAGGACTGTATGATAAATTAGGGCATAAAATGCCAAGAGGAATACTACTTCATGGTCCAAGCGGTACAGGAAAAACATTACTTGCAAAAGCAGTTGCAACACAAAGTGAAGCAAATTTTGTATCAGTAAGAGGGCCTGAACTTTTATCAAAATGGGTTGGGGAATCAGAAAGAGGAATTAGAGAGATTTTCAAAAGAGCACGTCAATCAGCTCCATGTGTCGTATTCTTTGATGAAATTGATTCAATAGCACCAATTAGAGGGGCTGGTGGAGAAACAGCTGTCACAGAAAGAGTTGTCAGTCAATTACTAACAGAATTAGACGGAATGGAGAATATGCATGGTGTTATAGTTTTAGCTGCAACAAATAGAGCAGATATGATTGATCCTGCATTGCTAAGACCAGGGAGATTTGACAAGATTATTCAGATTCCACTTCCAGATAAAGAAAGTAGAAAGAGCATCTTAAAAATTAACGCTGCGAAGATACCAACTATTACAGATAAAAATGATCCGCAGTGCGTAAGTATTGATAAAATTGCTGAGTTGACCGATGGTCTAAGTGGGGCCGATACAGCATCCATTGCAAATACTGCAGTATCCATAGTAATTCATGAATTTTTAGACTCACATCCAGATGTAAAAGATATTGAGAAAAACAGTATGAATGCAAAAGTAACCATGAAACACTTTGAGGAAGCAGTAAAGAAAGTCAGAGAGCAAAAAGACCTTAAATTAGGTGAAAAGTTAGTAGCTTCCTATTACAGGTAGTTTTAATTAAATAACAAATCTAGTTTTTCTA
>JAOUNZ010000119.1 GCA_029880665.1 Candidatus Nitrosopumilus sp. | reverse complement strand
GCCGGTGCCAACTCAATTGCGCCCCCCCATGCAATACACCCATTTGATTTTTTGAGTATTTCTAACATCTTGTCTGTCGTCAATTCCACGGGCATCAATATTTCTGCACGATCCGCAGTTCCTGCAGCTGATGTGATTGCTCTTGAAGATGTTTTTGGTATGGTGAATCCTTCAGAAGCAATTATCGGAACAACCAATAGGGTAGTTTTATCTCCAGGAACTCCTCCTATACTGTGTTTATCAATGATGACTTTTTTGTTAATGCTAAGGGTTTTTCCCGTATCCACCATGGAACGCGATAGGCTTGTTGCCTCATCTAGATCTAATTTGTCTATGTGTAGTGCGGTTACAAATGCAGAAATTTCGTTTTCATTAAGATTGCCATCAACTAAATCTTGTACAATCTCATGTATCTCCGGATATAACAATTTTTTTCCTGAAAGTTTGTTTCGGATGAATTGAAGTGATTTTGGAAATGGTGCAATGTCTACTGTTACTATGATGTCTTGTTTTAGAGAAAGTATCTTCCTAACTTCTTCGGTTACGCCTAGAAAACCCTTTTCAATAGAAGTAGATATGTTGACTATTGCAGTAACCTTCTCTTTTGCTTTGACAATCACACGTTCAGAAGCAGTAATGTTTAACTCGTCGGCATCTTTATCGTTTAAAAATACAAATGGTTTACCACCTGAATCAATATTGAGAATTTTTATTTTTAACTGCATCATGGAGGCGGACACTGCATTTCATCATTTGGTAAAGAAGGTTCTAAACGAAGTATTTTTCCTGCGCAGTAAACATAATTTCCAGTTGTATAAAGCAGATTTCCTGCAGTACCAAAGGTTTCTCCCAGTTGAGTCATTTGATTTTGAGTTTGTTTTACTAGATGAACGGTATTTAATTCAAGCATTTCCAACATGTCTGCGGTAGTCTTTAACATCGCACTTGCATCATTTAGTGCATCTGGTACCTCCTTTGTTATGGAAATATGATATGGATCTAAAGGTTTGTCGACATCAGGAATTGGAACAGTAAACCCTGCTATTCCTACGGTTTTAGGATTCATGGTAATTCCAGTTGGGACTTGAATTTTGATTGAGTTTGCTGCCTGCCTAATTGTAAATGCAGCCCATCTTAACGCAGTTTTGGAACCTTGGTTGTGATGTGGAAACGGTGCAGGGATATTAAACGAGGGGAATTCTGTATTCTCAAGCATTGCCGCAACTTGTTTTGAGATATTTTCTGCGTTAATGGAGTTTCCTCCGTCATCCTTTAACATTTTACTTGCATCTGAAGCAAATTTTCCGCTTTTTTTCAATTCATCTCCTATTTTTGGAAGTGTTTCAGGTAGTTTTTTCAATATGGGTTCTAATACGTCTCCATTTTTCCAAAACAAAACCATCAAGCGAATAAAGGCAGATACACTTGGCACGTTAGAACTTGTTTTCAATATTATTTGAACACTGTGATTTAATGAAAATACTAAAAGTCCCAACTAATTAAATTTCCACAATCATATACAATAACACACAATACCAATCACTTCCACAATACTGGATTTTTAAAAATAACTTATGGTGTTGGTGATAATCATTATAACAACATAGAAATTGTACAGAAGAGAATTACAAACAGTTTCAACCAGATTTGGATTGTAAAGAAGAGAATGAAGTCCATGCAAAATCCCGATTAGATTCCTTTAGAGCATCTCACTCAAGGGGTTAAGGTGAACTTATTCTCAATTATATCAGGTAACTGTTAGAATTAAACATGTCTATGAATTTATCATTGAATTTTTGATCAATGCAATTTTTGACATAGGACATAATCTGAGGATTCAAATTCTTTATTGTTCAACAGATCTAACTAAGTAAACAGAGGGAATAGATGCAGTTTTGAAGATTCCATTCAGTGTTGGATGTTGCCTAATGAAGAAAAATGAGATGTAAGATATATGCCCAGAGATTTTGGTTTAGATCAAATTGTTTTAGATATAATAATTTAGAGAGATACTGAGTTATCAGTGGGGTTTTTTGTTGATAACAATACCGAAATTATTTTGCATAATCTTTAAAAGTCACCCTAACTCTTGATTTTCGACATTCATGGTTGAAAAAAAAGTAGTAAAAAAAACTCAAAAAAAGATAATCGAAAAAACACCTGCAAAAAAAACATCCAAAGCAGAAAAAGATAAACCTGGCAAATCTAGTAAAGCAATAAAATCTAAAACCAAAAAAATAGTTGACGATTCTGATGCAGGTATGGGAATTGTCATAGTGGATGATGATATACACATAGATCAAGAAAAAGTTAATGAAGAAAGACGTGCATATCTTGAAGAAGCAAGATCACAGGAAGCATATGATTAGGAATCTTTATCCGATCCTATGACATATACAATCTATGAGAGCGTTATGTCTTATTACGGTTAAACCTGGCAAGGTTGACGCTGTCATTGAAATTTTGAAGAAAAAACGTAAAATTGTCAAACAGATAATGATTGTTACAGGTAGGGCAGATATCAGTGCTCTGTTGCAAGGAAACATGGATGAGATCAACAACATGGTGATTGATTTTAAAAAGATCAAGGACATTGTAACAACCGAGACATTAATTGAAGTGGAGGTCAATTTGGGTTGGTAAAAGCAATAATTTTGGTAAAATCACCAAAAAAACTCATAGCTGCTAAATTGAGAAAGACACCACATGTAATTGACTCTTTTCCGACAAGCGGACAATTTGATGCAGTGGCCATAGTTGATGTGAGTGAGCTAGGTCAGATAAAAGAAGTAGCAAATCAGATTCAAAAGATTAGTGGTGTAGATAGAACTGAAACCATGGTTGAAGTTCAATAAAAAGAGCATTCTATCAAATCCATCAACACCAAGCGATTCAATGACAATGGATTTAAAGAACTTCTAGTTAGTATATCTGTGAACATCAAAAAAGTAGGAAATGTCATTTTGGCGGTTAAAGACATAGATGAATCCCTACAGTTTTACCATGAAATCATAGGTCTTCCTATTAAAAATCAAAGAAGATCTTGGGTGGATTTGGGCACTACTGGTGCAATATTGAGTTTACATCCAGCATCGCTGACAGCGCAGCATATTGGTAGTTCCATTGAAAATGGGATAACGATAGGGTTTCTTGTCGGAGATGTTAAATCGGCAGTGGATGAACTGCGTGCAAAAGGAGTCACCATTTATCGAGACATTATTGAAAAAGATGCAGGTAAGAATGCAGTGATTTTAGATCCTGACGGATATCTGATTTCTCTGTTCGAACCAATATTTGACGACAAAGCTCAACAAACTAGCGGATATCAAGGATTTACACCAGCCTAGATTGTCTTCTTAATCAAAGAGATGATCTTCTCCAAGTCTTTTTCTTTTCTGTCTATTGAAACATAAAACATCACGTTATTTTTCTGCAAAATTAATATGATTACTTTTTCATGTTGCAAAATTACATGCTCTAATTTGCCAACCGTGGTAGTAGTATCCTTTCGTAAAGACATCAAAGTGGAAACAATGAAAAACTCATTTTTTACCTGTTCTGATTTTAAAAGAGGTTTTAGATTAGGTTTTACAAGTCCGGTTAAAGTTCTACCATACGCATTAATGACTCCTGCATACCTAATGCTTTCGGATAGTTGAAGTATACTCTGACATTGTTTTCGATATTTGATTACAGTGTCTTTCCATGCATCAGATGGAGTTTTTACCATGAATAAAATAATTTTTTGAAACTAATAAGGGTTCATAATGTATAATTTTAGACAAAGAATATTTTAACCGAGTTTAGTCTTTGATTCTTTTTCTAATCTCTTCTTTAGTTCTAGATTTTCTTTTAGTAGTTGATCTTTTTCAGATTGAAGTGCCTGAACAGAGTTTTGTCTTGAATATAACGGATGTCCTGGAGGAACGACCATTGAACTCATTGATAGTAACCCTGACGCATATTGCTGATACATTTGTTGAAATCCTTGTAGTTTCTGATTAATTGTATCTGCATTTCTTAAGAACTGTTCTCTCACCGGGTTTTGATGTATTCCAAACATCGGATTTGATAATCCAGGAGGCAGTCTGGGAA
>JAOUNZ010000117.1 GCA_029880665.1 Candidatus Nitrosopumilus sp. | reverse complement strand
TCCTGTGGTTTAGGTGCCTCTGCTGGTTTTGCTTCAGCAGGTTTTTCCTCTAACTGAGTAGAAAGTTGATTTAGTTTTGCTTCTAATTTGGCAATCTTGTCTTCAAGATCTTGTTTTTCTTGCTTTTTAGCAGCTGCCATTACCTGATTGAATAATTCGGGGTTTATGTACATTTGGGTTGATTACTGTAATTAGTTCTGATCAAGTTTTATATGCAGAAATAACATACTTTATTCATGGATGACTTCGAAAAAGAATACCCTGAATTTGATTGGAAAAATACACCAGCTTACAAGCATCCCGGAGGAAAAGATTGTCCATGTCCAAAACATGAATACATCAGAGAGCAGATTAATTTTACAAAACAAGTAAATCAAAAAGGTAAAGAACCATCCAAAGTCACTCTTAAGTTTTGCCCAGATCATTACCGAGTTTATTTAGAAGAAGTGATCCCTGCCATGCCATTAAAATACAAAATTCTTACAAAGATTGCTCTAAAACTTGGAGCAATTCAAATTGAGCAGTTAAAGTATATGGAATCGGAATTGTGTTTTTACTGTAAATTTGGTTCGGGTGGACATGACAGAAAAACTGAACTTCCACCTATGTAGGTTATTCTGAACTTAACAGAATTTTAGGTTTATTGGGAGTGTCGTGATGACATGGTTTTTTACACAAGGGACATTTTTTCCTATCAAGAAAAATACATTGGCAGACATGTGATTCAAAATATGATCTTGCAGATCTATTTGGTTCACCAGTTCCATTACAAAAAGGACATTCGGAGCCAAGTAATTCTATAACTCCATTCCCATTGCAAATAACACATTTTGTATCTACCACTATTGCTTTTGGTTTACAGTGATAATTAAAAGACGGATGTTAAAAGAATTTTAATAAGATATGTTTTTCTTGAAAACGAGTTAAGCTTATACTTGAACAGACGTTAGATTTATCGTGACAATAGAAGACATACATGGATTCATCGCAGAACTTGAAAAACATGGAGAATTAAAGAGAGTAAAAACTGAGGTTGACTCTGATTTAGAAATTGCAGAAATATTGAGAAGAGGAATGTATTCTAACGGCCCTGCAATTCTTTTTGAAAATGTAAAAGGATATGATATGCCTGTATTAGGAAATGCGTTTGGATCAATGAGGAGATTGGAGATTGGGTTAGAAATGACAGATTTTACAGAAATAGGTAAACGTATTGTAGATATGACAAAAATGGATATTCCATCAGGATTGCTAAATAAAATTAAAAAACTTCCAGAGCTTTCAAAAATGACCGCATCATTTCCAAAATCAGAAACAAGTGGACCTGTAACTGAAATAACATCAAATGATGCAACATTTGACAACATGCCCATTCTAAAATCCTGGCCATATGATGCAGGTAGATTTATCACTCTAGGATTAGTTGCAACAAAACATCCTGAAACAGGAGTGAGAAATCTAGGAGTGTATAGAATACAGATAATTGATAAAACTCATGCATTAATGCATTGGCAAAAACACAAGAGAGGGGCTCATCACAGTGATATTTTGAAGGACAAAGGGGAAAAAATCCCAACAGCTATAATCATTGGAGGTGATCCTGCAACAATATTTTCATCAATTGCACCAGTGCCCGAAGGATTAGACAAGTACTTGTTTGCAGGAATTACGAGAAAAGAAGGAATCAAAACTGTAAAATGTAAAACAGTTGATTTGGACGTTCCTGCAAATGCGGAGATTGTTTTAGAAGGATATGTAGATCCTGCAGATATTAGAGATGAAGGTCCATTTGGAGATCATACGGGATATTATACACCAGTTGAACCATACCCAACATTCACATTGACAGGGATTATGCATAGAAAAAACCCAGTATATGTAACTACGGTAGTCGGAAAACCTGTTCTTGAGGATGCATACATTGGAAAAGTAATTGAGCGTTCATTTTTACCACTAATCCAAATGTTTCATCCCGAGGTAATTGACTTTAGTATGCCCGCTGCAGGATGGTTCCAAGGATTTGCCATTATATCGATCAAAAAAAGATACCCCGGCCAAGCCAAAAAAGTAATGATGGGTTTATGGGGTATGGGACAGCTTTCATTAACAAAGATGTTTGTTGTTGTCGATGAAGACATCAACGTTCACGATATCAACGATGTGATTTGGGCTATTACCACAAGAGCAGATCCATCAAGAGATACCACCATTATCAACAATACCCCTACAGACACACTTGACCCTGCATCACCCCTTGTAAATTTAGGTTCCAAGATGGGAATTGATGCGACTCAGAAAATAAAAGAAGAAGGATATGAGAGAGAAATTCAAAAAACAGTCAAGGTTGATGACAAAACAAAGAATTTAGTAGATTCAAAGTGGTCACATTATGGATTATAATGCAGTAACAAGATTGTAAAAATTGTCTCGCTCTTCTACCTGATAGCCAATCTGGTGAATTGCATCAATGATTCTTTTATCCGTAAGTTCAGTGGAACGTGCTCCTGTGCATGAAACAACTTCTTCTCCAATAAGAGTTCCACCAAAGTCATCTGCCCCATACTGTAATGCTAGCTGAGCCATACCGATGCCATTAGTTAGCCATGAAGATTGAATGTGTGGGATCAACCCATCAAAAACTAATCGAGATATTGCAATCATTTTTAATAATTGGATTCCACCAGTTCCATATTCAAAAATTCCCTCTTTATGCATCAAAGTATTATTTGGTTCAAAATTCCATGGAATGAATGCCATGAATCCTTTGGTTTTTTCTTGTAGTTTTACAAGTTTGGAAAAGTGTTCTACGATGTCATTATTTTTTTCTACATGACCATACATCATTGTTGCAGAAGACGGAATTCCAAGGGAATGCGCCTCATCCATAATTCTAATCCAAACATCGCTAGAGATTTTCTTTGGACTGATAATCTCTTTAACAGAATCAGTTAAGATTTCCGCTCCTGCACCTGGCATTGATTGCAGACCTGCCTCTTTTAATCGAGATAAAATTTCTCTTGTGGATGATTTTTCTACTCTTGCAATCATGTCGATCTCAGATGTTGATAATCCATGAACTCCAACTTCAGGAAATTTATCACGAATCATTCTAAACGTATCTTCATAATATTCAATTTTCAAATTTGGATTATTTCCACCCTGAATCAAAACCTGGCGGATCTTAAACATGTCATAAGCAGTTTTAACTCTCGATTCAATCTGATCAAGAGTTAAGGTATAGGCATCTTCAGCACCAGGAGTTCTATAAAACGCACAAAATTTACAATCAGTGATACAGACGTTGGTATAATTCAAAATAATGTTATTAACAAACGATGCTTTTTTGCCAAACTGTTTTCTTGTAAGATATCCCGAAACAAGACCCATAAGATGAACATCATCAGATTCCAAAAGTCTTAGACAGTCTTCAGGCCCAGGTCTTTTTCCATTGAGAGAATTTTCTAAAATATCTTTGATATCGCTTTTTTGTATCTGTTCTGTAGTTTGACTCAAGTGAACTTTATCCTTTAGAATTTCTATTTAACTCTTGGTAGAAAAAAGAAACAAAAAAGAATTAAGCAAAACAAAGTATTTTGATTCAGTTCATGAGCATACGATCTCAATGATTCACATCATTTAAGTAAATTGCACCATGGTTTGATTTGTATAGAAACACATACAACCGTTTTTCTGGCACAAACATAGATGCCTCCAGCTGTTCTGACATCCAAGGCACTCCCTTTGAACTCCCTGTCTCAAGACATGGTTCATTCTAATTATATCATTATATTATTAAATAATGAGGATTATACTGTGAGTGAACAAAACAAATGCTATGTTGTAGTTGATGGATATCATGGCAATGATGGCTACATTGATGGCAATATTCGAATATTTTCAACCCTACAAAAGGCTGAAGAATTTATCAAGAAATACAAAGAAATAATGAAAAAGGGCAGAAGACCTGGTGATAAATTCTCAAATTATTATGATGAACAAACCATAGTTGAGATTGATATAGAATAAAATAATATTTTATTCTCTCGTCAAACCCTTCTTAAATCCATCTTAACTAAACAAACCTCTTAAAGATCCTATTAAATTTCAATACTGCGTATTCAAAACCA
>JAOUNZ010000024.1 GCA_029880665.1 Candidatus Nitrosopumilus sp. | reverse complement strand
CGACATTAGCAACAATGTTAATTGCAAGAGTTCCATAATGATTACCTTCAAGTAGATTGCTTGAATCAAGAGCAAATGAAGACATTGTTGTAAGGGATCCACAAAATCCTACAGCTGCAAAGAGTGAATATCTTCCATCAAGATTCCATTGTTCTGATACTATAACAAATAAACCAAGAATAAATGCCCCTAAAACATTTACAAACAAAACATTCAGAGGTAATGTGTTGAAGAGTAATTGGGATTCAGTTACTTTGTATCTTAGAAATGCTCCCAGTACAGAACCAACTGCAAGAAAAATATATTCCAGTCCTTTCATCTACATGATTACAAAGTAACTGATATTATTAGTGCTGTTTGGAAGAATTTAGGGAGAAAATTGTGCCTAATTACTGTAAATTTAGAAAGATAGGTCTATGGTTTTTATAGGTTTGATATTTTCTTCAGACTATGACACTGAAATTGAGATGCAAAGACTATGGTTTTGAATGTGAGTTCATTTTAGATGAAGAAAAAACCGTAGGTCTAATTGAAAAATTAAGAACACATTTTGAAGAAGAACATGGAATTGACTATACCATAGAGGCAGTCACTCAAATGATTACTAATCGTGGACATTCTTTAGAATCAATTAGAAAATAATCTTTAAAAATTATTTTATTTTTAACATTTATTACATTGTATATTATACGTTAATTATCAAATTGCCGTTAAGAAAAATTTGAGGAATTTTTAGTTTGTAAAGTAAGATTTGGGTTACAAAATTGCCTTAAACAATCTGTTTTTATTTCAAAAATACACACATATACCAATAGTGATAGAAAATTTTTCAAATGAATATGATGTAAAGTGTCAACTAGATACTTGCAAAACCTATCCTGCAATAACAGATTCTGAAAGAGGAGAAATTGTTTGTGGGGGATGCGGTCTTATTTTATTACAAAATATGGCCGATGCATCATATGAAAACAATGGTTATTCTCAGGAAGAATATATGAAACTATCAAGGACAGGCCCTGCTTCATCATTAACAATGTATGATAAAGGATTATCAACTGTTATTGGTGCTAACAAAGACTCTTCAGGAAATATATTATCTAATAAAACAAAATATGAATTCAATAGACTACGAACATGGGATCAAAGAAGTAAATCAAGAAAAACTGCTACATTAAGCAAAGCATTTACTTTACTTCATGGAATGAAAACAAAGTTAGGAATTCCAGACAATGTTGTAGAAAATGCTGCCTACATATACAGAAAAGTGGTTAATGCTAAACTGACTAGAGGGAGAACAATGGCATCATTGATCTCTGCTTCATTGTATGCAGCATGTAGAGAAAACAACATTCCAAGAACATTAGATGATATTGCAAATGCTGGAAATATTGAGAGACGAATACTTTCTAGAGATCTAAGAACTATAATCAAAAAACTCAGATTGAATCTTAATCAGTATGATACTTCTTCATTTATCTCAAAAATTTCAAATAATATGGATCTAAAAGAAAAAACCAAACGAGATGCGTTTGAGATACTAAAACAATGTGAAAAGGAACAGATTACTGCTGGAAAACATCCAGTAGCACAAGCTGCTGCATCATTATACATATCATGTATAATGAATGGTGAAAAAATAAGTCAAAAGAAGTTTTCAGTAGAATCTGGAATAAGCGATGTTACAATCAGAAACAGAGTGGACTTGATTAAGAAGACGTTAAATCTAGATAAGTTAGATTAAACCTAAAAAAAATCCTACAAATTGATTGTTGGAGAAAATGTTTTTTCAAATAATACATCTTTTAACCTGTTTACTAAATCCATTATTACACGAATTTGTTCCATTGTAATTTCTTTTAAACTTTGAATAGTTTTATCAAGTTCTGATATTTTATACTCTAATCGTGATTTTTCATTTTTTAAACTTGTTACCTGATCTTGAAAGTTAGAATTTTGTTGTTTTAGTCTATCATTTTCTTCGGTTAATCTTTTAATTTTTTCTGAATTTGATTCCTCTGGAAACGGATTAGGAGCAGGTTCAGGTTCAGGTATTTTGATTGGTTCTGGTTCAGGGGAAGGTCCAGGAATTTTTGGTGGTTCTGGTTCTTGTTCTGTTTCATATGCTAAAGTAATTTGTAAGAAATTAAAAGAGAAAAATATAACAAATAGGCCAAAAAGATACATTAATTTCATTTTATTGTTTCACGAAAATATTAGAATTTTTTTGTATATGAATATGATTATTTATTTTAAAGAATATAAAAAGAATTACTTGTAGAAATCAGGTTCTTGATCTCTTTTTTGCTTTGGAAGATCTTCCATTACTGCTTGAACTACTTCATTGTGATTGTATGTTAAATGTCTGAGAAATTTTGCGGATTCATCTGCTCTAGTCTTCTCATCAGCAAATAACATTTCTTGACTACTCAATTCTGCCATCATTGTATTGCACTCCTGGCAAGGGTTAAAATCAAGATAAAGTTTCATCATTTTACCTTATCTTCATTAGTATTTAGACTATTTTATGGAATATGTGGAAGATGCCTCTTTCTGAGGCTTTACCTTATCCACTGCATTGATAAGATCTTGTTGAACAATTTTGATTTCTTTGACATTTTCAGATTTACCTTCAACATATCTCTTCAGAGCAGCAAGTGCGGCTCTGTTTGCTACGGCAGCAATTTCTGCTCCACTAAAACCGTCTGTAATCTCTACTAGTTTTGCAATATCTACATCACGTTCAAGTGGTTTCTTTTTTGTATGAATCTCAAAGATATGTTTTCTCCCTTTGGCATCTGGATTTGGAACTTTAATGATTCGATCAAATCTTCCTGGTCTTAGTAATGCCTCATCGACAATGTCTAGCCTGTTAGTTGCACCGATTATCAAAACATTGTGTAATTCTTCTAGTCCATCAATTTCAGTTAGAATCTGAGATACCACATTTTCTGTGACATGTGAGTCTGAACTTCCACTACCTCTTCTTGGAACAAGTGCATCAACTTCATCTAAGAAGATAATACATGGTGCTGCCTGTCGTGCCTTTCTGAATATCTCTCTAACTCCTTTTTCAGATTCACCGACCCATTTAGATAGTAGTTCAGGTCCTTTAATGCTAATAAAATTAGACTCTGTCATTTTTGCCAGTGCCTTTGCAATTAGAGTTTTACCAGTTCCTGGTGGACCATGTAGTAAAATTCCCTTAGGAGTTTCTACATCAACATAATCATAAGCATCTTTGTATTTTATTGGCCATTCAATTGCCTCCCGTAATTCTTCTTTTAATTCATCCAAACCACCAACATCATTCCAACTTATATTTGGAATTTGGACTTGGACTTCTCTGAGTGCGCTTGGTCTGACTTCTTTTAATGCTTCTCTAAAGTCTTCGCTAGTAATTTGAATTCTTTGGAGTATTTCTGAAGAGATTTTTTCTTCATCAAGATCAATCTCAGGAAGAATTCTACGAAGAGCTCGCATTGCAGCTTCTTTGGCTAATACTTCCAAATCAGCCCCTACAAATCCATGTGTGATCTTTGAGATTTGTTTAAGATCTACTTTTTCTTCAATTGGCATACCACGTGTATGAATTGAGAGAATTTCGAATCTTCCTTCCTCATCAGGAATTCCAATTTCAATTTCTCTGTCAAATCTACCTGGTCTTCTAAGAGCAGGATCGATAGAGTCAGGTCTATTAGTAGCTGCAATAACTACAACTTTTCCTCTAGATTTCATACCATCCATTAGTGTTAATAATTGAGAAACTATTCTCTTTTCAAGTTCGCCTGATACTTCATCTCTTTTTGGAGCAATGGAATCAATCTCGTCAATGAAGATTATACTAGGTGCGTTCTCCTCTGCCTGTGAAAAAATTTCTCTGATTCTTTCCTCGCTTTCTCCGTAGTGTTTACCCATAATTTCAGGACCACTAAGTGAAATAAAGTGAGCATTAGTCTCACCAGCTACAGCTTTTGCAAGTAAGGTCTTTCCGGTTCCTGGTGGACCATATAATAAAACACCTTTTGGAGCCTCTACGCCTATTTTCTCAAATAATTCTGGATGTCTCATGGGCAATTCAACCATCTCACGAATCTTTAGAACTTCACGTCTCAAGCCACCAAGTTCATCATAAGTTATTCTAGGAACAGATGAATCAATGGCTTTTGTCATTGCACCAAGTTTGAATATTGTTTTTTCAGTTACAATAACTGGTTTAGATGGTTTTGTGCTTGTTATTATGAACTGAACTCTTCCACCCATCTGTGTGTTTAAAGATATTGAATCTCCAGTTGTAAATACATGATTAAGATAATTGTAAATCATGTATTCTTGCAATCCTTCAGCTGCAATTTTTTCTGTAGGAGATAGAGTAATCTGTTCAGCATTCTCAGCTTCAACAGATCTTAATGAAATTTTATCTCCTATTCCAGCTCCAATGTTTTGTCTTGTTATTCCATCTATTTTGATAATTCCTGTACCATATTCCTCAGGTGAACCTGGCCATAGTTTTACATGTGTTTTTTTGTTGTATGTTAATTCTAAAATTTGTCCAGTACTCCATTTTTTGTCCTCAATGATTTTGGGGTCAATGATTGCTCTACCCCTTCCAACATGTTGTTGTTGAATTTCATCTATTTTAAGTACTATTTCACTCATATCATTATCTCAAAAAACTTGAGGAGGGTTATTCAACCTCCACCGTTTTGCCTTTTGGTTTTTCTTCTTCAACTAATTTGAAGATAATTTCCAAAATTCCATTCTTGTAAGAAGCCTTTGCTGAATTCTCATCAACTGTATTTTTTAGTGGGACTTTAACGTGGTATGTCTTTTCGTTATGTACTGCTGAAAGATCTACGCTTTTGTTTTCAACAACAACTTTAACATCAGATTTTTCAACTCCTGGCATTTCAGCTATGAGTTTTACTGTTTTTTCTTTTTCATCAACAATTGTGTCAACAACTGGTTCTCTTGTATCGGAAGTTGGAAGGAGGTTTGGTTTCACATTTCCGTATTCTTTTACTATAGGTTTTCCATCTGGACCAACAGTCATTGTATAACCATAATAATATGGACCGGATTGGGAACCGTTTCTATCAAATTCCTCAAAAATGTCATCTATGTTAAAAAATGAGCTTGACATTTTTTTGAAGATTCTATCAAATTCACTATCAAATAATGCTGTCATATTTATCTACTATATGTAATATATATTACATTATATAAAGATTATCAGCATTCCTATAATTTATTACATAATCCTATTATAATTGACATAACATAATAATTTTGATGAGGATTTCAAGCCTATCTATACCTGAAATTGTTAAGGAGATCATTACCAGAAATCGTTCAATTTATGATTGTATGAAGATGGATCTGATTAACTATACGGCATTGGCAGTAAAGATTCAACCAGAGATTGAAAAAATTCTAGGAAATTCAGTTAATCTCAATACGGTAGTAGTTGCAATTAAACGGTATTCCGATTCATTTGAAAATAAAGAACAGGTTAAAGAAGAATCGGTTTTGAAAAATGCTAGGTTATCACTGACTGATGGAATAATGGACGTTAAGTTTTCAGTACAAGAATCAAACGAAATGGATCCTACAACAATTTTAGACAAGTTTTCCAAGGTAACCAACAACTACGAGTTTTTTAGAATGGCTGATTCTTTTAGATTCTTAACAGAAGATATGGAAGATATTAGACAGATCTTCAGTAATTTTTCAAACAGAGAGGATGTATTTAATACAGGTCTTGCAAAGATTAGAATCTCAATACCAAATTCTCAGAATAAATCAGATGTAGTATCATATGTTGCAGAAGTTTTACATGCTAATGGAATCGAATTAGTTAATGCGTTTTTTAGTCAGGATAACATCATTGTTGTTCTAAACGAGAGGGATTCATCAAGAGCATATGATATATTGCATTCAGATATTATGAGAACCTAAGAAAATTAGCGATTTTAATGTGATTATTCTTATAGCATATATTCAGCCAGTTTATGGAGAGAGCGTAATTGGCTAAAAAGAAGAAGATCGTGATTTTGGGTGGTGGTTTTGCAGGGGTAGAATGTGCTAGACAGTTAGAATCACAGTTTAAGGATGATTCTGAAATCGAACTATTGATGGTAAGTGAAGATAATTTTCTCTTATTTACACCGATGTTACCTCAAGTTGCATCTGGAATGATTGAAACTAGGCATATAGTATTGCCAATTAGGACAATATGCAAAAAAACAAAATTTTATGAGGGTAGAGTAAAAAATGTCGATCCATATGGAAAACTAGTAACATTGTGGGGTACAGGAGATAGAAGAAGCGTCTCAATTCATTACGATTTTCTTGTGGTTGCATTAGGAAGTGAAACAAACTTTTTTGGAATGCCAGATGTCGAAAAAAATGCATATACAATGAAAACGCTCAATGATGCCGTAGTATTAAGAAACAGAGTTATAGATATGCTTGAACAGGCAGAAAATGAGACTGATCCAATTCTTCGAAAAAGTTTCTTGAATTTTGTTGTAGTAGGAGGCGGTTTTGCAGGAATTGAAACCGCAGGCGAATTAATGGATCTTCTTTTAGATGCACGAAAACATTATCCAACTATTCAAAAAAAAGATCTTAGAGTAATTGTATTAGAAGCATTAGGAATGATTTTGCCAGGATTTAATCAAAAATTAGCAGATTTTGCAAAAGACAAGATGATCGAAAGGGGAATTGATATCAGGTTAAAAACTGCAGTGACTAGTTTTGATGGAAATGAAGTAACTACAAAAACGGTAGATCCAACTCCAAAAGATCCAATTGATGATTCAGTTGTTGATTCGATTAGAACAAAGACTTTGATTTGGACTGCAGGTGTTACTCCTGTTAACACAATCAAGAGATCAATGTTCAAGACAGATAAAGGAAAATTAATTATTAATGATTTTCTTGAGGTTCCGGATTTTCCGGGAGTTTTTGCAATAGGAGACTGTGCATTGTTTTTAGATCCTGAAACTCAAAGACCATTCCCTCCAACTGCTCAAATTGCAGAAGCTCAGGCAAAAGTTGCTGCAAAAAATTTGATAGCATTAATTAAAAATTCTAAGAAAGAAAAATTTGTCTATCATTCCAAGGGACAAATGGCAATTATTGGAAAAAGATCTGGGATTGCTACATTTTTGGGGATGAATATCTCAGGGTTTTGGGCTTGGCTAATTTGGAGAAATGTGTACCTTTCAAAAATCGCAACGTTTGATAAAAGAACACGTGTGTTTCTTGATTGGACCATAGATTTATTCTTCGATAGAGATATTTCAAGACTAAAACTAATGAAAGATAAAACTGAGAAAGAATACAAACTACTCGATGAGGTAGATGATGTTTGGTAAAATTATTTTCTGATTTTGAAGATAATTATTGCAGGTACTGCAAAATACATTCCAACATTTAGTAAAATCAAACTAATTCCATAGCCTAACATTTCTTGTTCAGAATCAATATCAACATAATTTAGAATTGATAAAGTGGATAACATGGGCGTGATTGAGATCTTTACTGCTTCTTTGAATACAGGATTCTCTCTTTCATAATCTGCAATAACAGGACTAAACGAATAGTAGAAATTATTGAATGTGTTCATAAACAAAATTCCTGAATTTGTTTGCAATAGTTTGTTATCTCTAAGTTCTCTTAATTGTTGAACCTGTGGTGCCATCTCAGAACCGTATGTGGCAGTTGCAATAAGACATCCACCGCCTTTTTCAGTGGATTCGTATTTAGGAGTATCGTTCGATAATATTTCAAATGAATCAATTGTTTCAATGAATCTTGGCAGTTGAGAATCAAAATCATCTATACCATTACTATAAGATAGTGTGTAAAATTTTTCAGCATCATAAATCATGATTTCCTTGAATTTAACATCATATTGTTCATTGTTAGAAGAAAAGAGTCCCTCTGCATCAGTTACATATACCTCATATCCATTAACAAACGTTTTTTCTTGTAAAATGATCTTCAGGTTCCCCAAGTCAATAGCAGGTTGGATTACTGCAATTTTTTCAGTAATGAGATCATCTAAAGATCTTTGGTTAGTTTCTTCGATTGTTAAAGAGATTACTGGATTCATCACTCCGGTTTTTGGTCCAACTGCAACTACATCAGGGGAATTCGGTTGTGCTTTATCAGGTTGCTGTAATAACCACCCTTCAGGTACACTAAATTCAATTTCATGTTCAGAACTTTGATATTTTTGGTTGCCAGTTGGTGTGGGAATGGGAGATTGTGTCCGTTCTGGTTCAGGCAATTCAAGAATATCTGAAACATCTGAACGGTTAACTACAGTAGCTTTTGTAATTCTTACTTGCTCAGGATCTGTGGGATTATCCTTATCTCCTGTTTCAACTGCTGCAATTTTATCAAGAGTCTGAAAACTTTCTTCAGTTACAATTCTGCCAAATACAGTGTATTGTTCATCAAGAAAGTTAGAATCTTTATGAACAATAAAAAATTGAGAGCCTCCACTGTTTGGATCAGCTGATCTTGCCATTGAAACAATTCCACGGTTGTGTTTTATTGTATTAAATTCAGCATTTACTCTATCAGTAGGACCACCAATCCCCCATGTGTTTGGATCACCACTGATTGTATTAGGATCACCACCCTGAATCATAAAACCAGGAATTATTCTATGAAAGATAGTTCCATCATAAAATCCAGATTCAGATAATTTGATAAAATTGGCAACATGGTTAGGTGCATCTTCTGGGAAAAACTCTATTACTATATTCCCAAGATTTGTTTCCAAGATAACTAACTTGTCGTCGCTTTGGGCAAACGTATAATTTCCAAAAGTCATCATAAGCAACAATATTGTTAATGCCAGAAAAATTTTATTCAACAATTTTTCTCAAAATTTCTTACATAAAAGCTAATTGTATTAGTTTTTAACAAAGTCAAATAAATCACCCAACATGAAACCTGATGAAAAGATTCAGGCGCATTTGGTTTCAGTATGGAGGGAATCTAAAAAATTCTTTTCAATTGGAGGAAGAGAGGGGATGCTATTACTCACCGATAAACATCTAATGTTCGTACACAAAACGGAGGCTAAGATGAGTTGGTGGAAGGCCATTACTCAAAGACAAGTGATTAACTTTATCAGATCAAAAAATACAATGATTCGTCATGATGGATATAATGAGGAACAGTTAATGGACGATTTAGAAGATGATAGAAATGTAGAGCTATCATTTGAGGATATTTCTAGTATTAGTTATCAAGAAAAGGATTGGGGAAATTCATTATTATTAGAATATCAAAAAGGTGGAAAACAAGAGAAATTTCAGTATTCAATAGCCCAAGATTGGGTAAAATATCCTGCAAAAGAGCCTACAAAGTACATGAAGGTAGATTGGGAGCCTTTTGTGAAATATATTAAAGACCGACAAAAGATTACGAAGTAAAATTGGGAAAAGTTTTCGCTGTAGGTGTTGGACCTGGTTCTCCAAAATACATAACAGAAATTGTAAAAGATATTCTATTAAATTGTGATATAATAATTGGTTACAAATATACCATGAAAACTATTGAGCATTTGATTAAGGGAAAAGAAATCTATGAGATCACTATGAATAATCAGGAAGAATCATATCAAAAAATTCTTCCTGAACTTAGGGATAGAACATTGGTAGTTCCATTTACTGGAGATGTTAATTTTTCAGAATCAGAAGTAGTAGATCGATTGATAGAAGTTTTTGGTGAAATTGAGATCATACCAGGGATCAGCTCAATTCAAGTTGCAG
>JAOUNZ010000116.1 GCA_029880665.1 Candidatus Nitrosopumilus sp. | reverse complement strand
ATTTAGTCTGATGTCAAATGTCCTTGGAACCATAACTGATGCCCAAAAGATTGTTGAGAAATGTAAGGCAGCGGGGGTTCTTACTCTGATTGATGGCGCTCAGGCAGTTCCTCACATCAAAGTTGACATTGAAAAGTTAGGATGCGATTTTTTTGCATTTTCTGGCCATAAAATGTTAGGGCCGACTGGAGTCGGCGTCTTGTGGGTTAAAAAGGCTGTACTGGAAACCATGGTGCCTTTTCACGGCGGCGGGGACATGATTAGAGAGGTTCACAAATATGAGACGACCTGGAATGATCTGCCATACAAATTTGAGGCAGGCACCCCAAATATCGCAGATGTGATAGGGTTTGGCGCGGCAATTGACTATCTCACAAAGATTGGAATGGATAATGTGAGAGAGCATGAAGTTGAATTAACAAAATATGCTATGGAGAAGTTGTCTCAAGTTAGAGGCCTGCATATCTATGGAACAAAAGATATCTCAAAACGTGGCGGCGTAATCTCTTTTAATTTTGCAGATGTCCATCCTCATGACGTTGCTCAAATCATTGATGAGGAAGGAATCGCTGTTAGATCCGGACATCATTGTGCACAGGTACTGATGGAGAGACTAAATGTCGCTGCAACATCAAGAGCCAGTTTTTACATTTACAACACCAAAGAAGACATTGATATTCTAGTAAACTCGTTAAATATTGTGGCAAAGGTGTTTAAGTTATGAGCAGTAATGCAGACATTTATCATGAAATGATTGTTGATTATTCTAGACACCCAGCAAATTACGGGAAGATAGATGATCATGATGTGACTTTCCATGACTCCAACCCGTTATGTGGTGACAGTATTGACATTGATATGAAAATCGATGATAACAAAATCACGGATATCAAATTTCATGGAAGAGGATGTGCGATTTGCATGGCATGTTCCTCAGTTCTGACAGAAATCACAAAAGGTAAAACCCTTGATGAGGCCAGAGCCATTGAGAAGAATGACGTGCTAGGAGAGCTAGGCCTTGAGCATCTTCAGGCAGTTCGAATAAAATGTGCCCTGCTTTCTCTCAAAGTACTCAAGTCTGCTCTTTACACATACATTGGGAAGCATCTTGAAAACACTCAGGATTTGGATACACTAAAAGAAGAGGCAGCAAATCTGTACTAGTATGAGTGACTTTACTCCTACGACTCCAATCGCACTTCAGATACGCAAAATAATTTTTGAAAAATTTAACGACATTGATGCCAACTTTACAAATGATGACGTTTTTGAAATCCTCAAACAAAATGGCGATATCGACCCGTCTTGGATTATCGATGATGCTGAATCATTTTTTAACGATATCTGTGATTCAGGCCTTGTCAGAAATATCGGACAGAACTTTACTACGATGTATCTGAAACTGTTTGATCTGCTTGAAAAAATCCACTGCAATGCATGCGGCCGAGACATCTATCTTGGATCATCTGAAGATAGGCTTTGTATCAACCCTTCTTGTAATTCTTCTATTTAGATCTGTATTTTATTGCTGCATCTTCAAGCGCTTTGATCATTGGTAGTTTTTCCCCTGTGAGATAAAGCACCAACGCCCCTCCTGCAGTACTGATATGTTCAATTTTGTCTGACAGTTCTAGCTGCTTTAGTGCTGTTGTTAAATGCCCCCCGCTGACAATTGTTGTTGCCATGGAATTTGCGACTGCTTTAAGCAACGCATTTGTCCCGTAACTGAACTCCTTTTTTTCAAAAAATCCAGCTGGTCCGCTGATGAACACAGTCCCTGCGCTTGCAATTATTTTTGAATAGTAATCTACTGTCTTTGGACCTAGATCGAAAATCTTATCTTCCTTTCTCATCTCTCTGACGTCCATTTCTACTCGCTGCCCATCCTTGTCTATTGCAATGTCTACTGGTGTTGCAAACACATCCGGATATTCTCCTATGAGTGCATGAGCTTTTGCCACCACTTCGTCCTCTCGTTTGATCCCAAGAGGCGATTTTATTCTAGCTTGCGCACGCATAAACACATTGCCTATGAGCCCTGTTAACAGTACATGATCTGCACGACCGTTTTTAATCAATAATTTTATTGCCTCTAGTCTATCTGGAACCTTGGAGCCTCCAAGAACAATCACATGTGGTGCCTTGGCTATTGTCATTATCTTATCTAGGTTTCTGACTTCTCTTTCGGCAATTTTTCCTGCACATGCAGGTATGACTTGCGGAAACCCAATAATTGACGGGTGTGATCTGTGGGCACTTGGAAACGAGTCCAGTACACAAAGATCAAACAACTTGGATAGGCGGGAAACCATTATGGTTTTTGCCGCATTTTCTGGCGTGAATTCATAATTTTCTTCAGCGCATAATCGCAGATTATCTAAAAGTAAAATATCTCCATTTTCTAAATTCTTAATCGCATTTTGTGCAGCTTCCCCGATCACATCTTCCACATATTTTATCTTCCTATTCATTAATTTTTCAAGAACTTTGGCATGTTTGTCCATTCCAGTATAATCATTATTTCCAACTCTTCCTTGGTGCGATGCAACAACTACCTTGGCGTCTTTTAGTGCTGTTAGTGTCTCAATTGCCTCTTCAATTCGTTTAGTGCCTAAAATCTCCATTGTGACTGGATCTATTGGACAATTCATGTCCACTCTCAAGAAAACTGTTTTGCCCTTAAGGTCAAAATCGTCTAATGTGAGTACCTTCATAATTTTCGTATTATCTACTAGGTTAAATTCTTTAAGATGATCTGACTATTTTTACTGATTTTTGTATCTTCATGGAATACTTGTTTTCAAAACTTATCTACTGACAAAAATTAAAAGATACGTGCCTGAGGTCCAATCTGTTGCAAAGCTGGATTTTTGATATTAGGTCGCGCTCTTTTGTTCTGCTGACAATCCTGTTTCTAACCCTGACTGCATTTGTTTACTTTGGATTAACCGAAAGTTTTGATCAAATTATTATCTTGTTTTTCTTCCAAAATGTTGGAGACCCGACAATTGATCTAATTATGCAATACGTCACAGAAAGTGGTGAAGTCTTGTGGATGTTGGGGTTTGGGATCTTGATGTTGATAATCCCAAAAACTAGAAGGGTTGGAATCACTCTGATGATATTGATTGTAATCTCTACACTACTTACAGGATACATCAAATGCGGTGTTGACAGGGATAGGCCTGATCTTGACTATAAGGGTGCGCCATTTCCTGTACCAATAAGCAAAGACACCTTTGCCTTGTTCTGTGAAGGTGGTTTTAACGCATCATATCCGTCTGGCCATGCAGCAAGGTCGGTGATATTTGCAATCATTATGGGTTATGCTATATCAGGGCGATTTCCACGAGGTGCTTATTTGTTATTTATCTACCCTGCAATGATCTCAATTAGCAGGATCTATGTCTTACAACACTATCCAATGGATGTTATTGGAGGAATCATGATTGGCATAATGCTTGCAGGGGTTATGGCAAAAAGGACAAAACTTTACAAAATTTTTGACTTGTCAAAAACCTAACTCCCTTAACGCCTCACTGTTTATCAAAACTATCGCATAATGATCAACATCATGATGATATGTCCAATATCTTACGTTTGGAACTTCTTTTTTTTGTTTTAGTCCATATGTTACACCAGTTGTTACCGTGTATCCGATTCTTTTTGCAGTTTTTGATTCTTTTGGAAATAACACTCTGAATCCTTCTTTCTTGCCCCTAAAACCAATCTTCACCATTTCTTCTACTGCATCTGATGCTTCTTTTTCATCTCTTAGATCATATGTCTTTGATATTGGTAGATCTTTAGGATGGAAATCCATTGAGTATGATGACATCTCTTACCTAATATTTTTTAAAAAATTAATTTTGCGATCAAAGTTGGTTAATTTTCTTTACATCTAAGTCAAATCATGAACATATTAACAACTTAACCGAGTCTTTTATCATCATTGTAACATTGGCATCAATAGAAAAATTAGTAATTCAATTACGTAAAAAGAAACAAGAAGCAACAAAGCTAAGGACACAAGCAGAAGCAGAATTAAAAAAATACCGATCTGCTGAAAAACGTTCAGCTTCTAGCATTGTATCAATTGAAAAAAAAATAGATTCTGAAAAAGAGAACGCATCTGACGTTTCTACAATACTTAACCAAAAAACATCTCAACTA
>JAOUNZ010000023.1 GCA_029880665.1 Candidatus Nitrosopumilus sp. | reverse complement strand
CCTGTTTTTTTATTTTTGATTCCTCGTTCAATTGCCGCATCCAATCCTTCTGTAGCTCTTGCATCTGTTCTAGCAACAACAATGAAATTTTTATTTTCCCGTGCATCAATTGCTGCTCCTAGTTTTTCAGTATACTCTTCTTGTGAAATTACTTCTTTTCCCTGCATGTGTCCACATCTCTTAGGCCATTTCTGATCTTCAAGAAAAATACCAGAAGCTCCTGCAGACTCGAGTTCTTTTACTAATTTCCAAACACTTAGAGCATTTCCATAACCTGTATCAGAATCAACAATTACTGGAATTGAAACTGCTCTGCATATTCTTCTTGCATTGTCTACCGTTTCAGTCGCACCGATAAATCCGTAATCTGGCATTCCAAATAACGTTGCAGAAGTTCCATAACCCGTTTGAAACATTGCATTAAAACCAACTTTTTCTGCAATTTTAGCACCAATAGCATCATAGATTCCAGGAATAACAAGAGGTTTATTTGACTTTAACATACTACGTAAATTTTTCATGAATCTATTCTTTCTATGAATTATTTATGATTTTAAAATGATGTTATAGTGTAATGTCCGCGTCTCTTGTTTCTGGATTAATTTTAGCTCCGATCACAATAACTACTGAACCGATAATTACATTAATTCCAAGTACGATTGGAACTAATTCGGCATTCTTTGATAACATTGTTACTGCGATTAGCGGTGCCCATGAACCAAAAATCAATCCGCCATTATAGATAAAACCACTTGCGCTGTTTCTAACTTCAGTCTGAAATCTTTCAGACAAAAATGCAGGAATTGGTCCAAAACCTGTAGTTGCAACAACAATCAAAATTATTGTATATGCTGCTCTTTCATATGCAGATTCAGCATAGTATAATCCATAGAATGTTGGAATTGCAACTACCATTGCAGCTACTGCAAAAAATGCAATTGTCTTCTTTCTTCCAATCTTTTGACTGAGATAACCTGTAAATATTTGGCCAAACAAAGATGTAGTAGTTCCTATGATCATTAATATTGAAACTTCTGATTTTTCAATTTCCACATAATTTTGTAAAAATGTCGGATAAAATCCAATTGATGTATAATATGCATACATGAGTCCTGTCATTAAAATCAAAGAGAAAAAGAATTTTTTTCTTCCATCTTTGTTAGAAAGAAGTTTTTTTAATGGCGATTTTTCCCTTTTTATCTGTCTTTGTTTTACAAGCCATACTTGTGATTCATTCATTCTAAATCTGACAAATAATGCAACAAGTCCAGGAATTATTCCTGTAAAAAACATTATTCTCCAACCAATCTCTACAAATTGTTCATCTGAAAACATAGAAACTGTACCAAAAAATACTATTGACGCAACAACAAAACCAAAATTAAACCCACTTTGCAAAAACCCAGAAAGAATGCCTCTCTTTTCTTTTGGTACTGTTTCCATTGTAATTACGGCACCGCTTCCCCATTCCCCACCAGCAAAGAATCCCTGCATTAACCGTAACCCAATTAACAAAATTGGTGCCATGAATCCCACCATCTGCCATGTTGGTAACAGTCCTGTCGTAAACGTTGCACCAGAAAACCCCATAATTGTAATGATCATTGCTTTTTTTCTTCCATGTTTATCACCAAAATTTCCAAAAAATGCACCGCCAAATGGCCGCATAATCAATGTAATGATATAGGCTGCAAACGTTGCTAAAAGTGAAAATGTCTGATCTTCAGCAGGAAAAAACAGTATGCTGATTAACGGAATAACAAGCAACATTAAAACTAGATCATAACCATCAAGTGACCACCCAAGCCATGACCCTAAAACTATGGATTTTTGTTCTTTGGTAAGTGATACCATGACAATTCTAAAAATTAGATTAATTTCTACTTTTCAAAAAATTATTCGATTTTGATCTCTTTTCCTTTCTTCTTTGAAATATTTTCATCTATTTTTTTTAGTTCGTCTTGAAGAAATTTTCTATATTTCTCAGTTTCGTCATCAGTCATATTTGAAATGTTTGAACTAAGAATCGATCCAATACTGGATATTTTTTCTAGTAAATCTAATGCGACAAATCTGCTGACATTTCCTAATCTAAACAGTACGTCTAATTGCTTTTTTATAATATCATTAACTTTGCCGACATCCTGTGCAGTCTCTATTCCTTTTTTTGTAATCTGATACCTTCCATCTTTTGTTTCTTCAATCAATTTTTCATCTAACAATCTTCCTAGTAATGGATAGATTAATCCTGGAGATGGCTTCCATATTCCATTACTTTGTTCAGATGCATAATTGATGATTTCCATACCAGTATGTGGTTTCTTTTGTAATAATTCTAAAATAAAATATCGTGAAAATCCTCTTGGAACTGAACTACCTACTCTTTGAAACCATTCTGAAATCATCACTAGTGATATTGCTAGTGATATATTTTAATATTCTGATTCATGCCTGTCAATTACTACATATTTATCTCACCTAGAACAAGTGTGGCTAACAATGGTGGAATCACTAGAATTTGATTTGATAATTTGTGGATCCGGCCTTGCTGGATTAAGGGCAGCAATAGCAGCTGCAAAAAAGGGACCACAACTCAAAATTGGTGTTGTCTCAAAAGTACAGGTAATGCGTTCTCATTCTGTTTCAGCGGAGGGAGGAACAGCAGCAGTACTTTTTGAGGAGGAAGGAGATACTATCGAATCTCATGTTTATGATACTGTAAAAGGAAGTGATTTTCTTGCAGACCAAGATGTTGCTGAAAGACTCTGTGTTGAAATGCCTCAAGAAATTCACCAACTAGATCATTGGGGGATGCCATGGTCTAGAAGGCCAAATGGAAGAATAGATCAACGAAACTTTGGTGGTTATAGTTTTCCTAGAGCAACATATGCTTCAGATAAAGTAGGTTTCTTTGAAATGCAAACATTGTATGACACATGTCAAAAATTTGAAAACATTGAATATCTTAACGAATGGTTTGTAACATCAATTATTCATGATGGAAAAAAATTTTTGGGTGTTACTGCGATAGAATTATCGTCTGGTGCATTTTATACAATTAAAGGAAAATCACTCATCATTGCTACTGGCGGTGCGGGAAGATTGTACAGTTTTTCAACTTATGCTCTCTCATCAACTCCTGATGGTCTAGATATGGGATTACGTGCTGGTATGGCATTGAAGGATATGGAATTTGTGCAATTCCATCCAACAGGAATTTTACCCTCTGGAATTTTGATTACAGAAGGTGCAAGAGGAGAAGGTGGTTATCTTCTTAACAATAAGGGTGAACGATTTATGAAAACATATGCTGCTGGTAAAATGGAGTTAGCTCCTCGTGACATTGTATCCAGATCGATTATGACTGAAATTCAGGAAGGTCGTGGATTCAAACATGAGACTGGCGTTGATTGTATGAAACTTGATTTAAGGCATCTTGGAGATGAAAAAATCAAAGAAAAATTAGGCGGTATTAGAGAAATATCTATCAAATTCTCTGGCATAGATCCTGCTGATGATTTGCTTGACATTAGACCTGTTTGTCATTATATGATGGGCGGACTTCATACAAATATTGATGGCGCAACTGAAATTCAAGGAGTATGGGCTGCCGGTGAGGCTGCATGTAATAGTGTTCACGGCTCAAACCGTTTAGGTGCAAATTCCACCTCTGAATGTATTGTTTGGGGTAAAATTACAGGTGAATTGGCAGCAGAATATGCAATAAAAAATACATCATCAAATCCTTGGCCACATCACTTGGTTGCAGCAGAAGAAAAAAGGATCTATGATGGAATATTTAGAGGAAATGGCGATGTTAATCCATATGAAATCAGACAACAACTCACCGATACCATGAATGAAAAAGCATACGTCTACAGAAATGAAACTAATCTTGTTGAAGGTCTCAAAAAGATTCGTGATCTAAAGAAACAAACTTGGAAACATGTAGATGATAAAGCAAAAGAATACAATACCAACTTTTCGAATGTAATGGAACTTGACTCTATGTTTAGAGTAGCAGAAATTGTATTGCTTGGCGCAATCAACAGAAAGGAATCACGTGGAGCACATGCAAGGACAGATTATACTAAACGCGATGATGTAAACTTTTTGCATCATACACTTGCTTATTATGATTCAAATGAACCCATTATGAAAACACATCCAGTTACAATTACAAGATATCAACCAGTGGAGAGGAAATACTAGATGACTCGGGATGAACACAAAGAAGGAATTAAAGGAATGATAAATCCTAGCCGATATGGCATCGAACGTTTTGCATATTGGTTAATGCGGTTAACTGGACTAGGATTGTTAGCGTATTTTATTGGTCATATTTATGAAACAAGTAATATTCTAAGAGGACAAGTAGGATGGAATGAATTCCTTGAATTAACTCAAACTACTGAGGGACACGCAATTTTGGCAATAGTGATTGCGATGTGTGTATTTCATACTGTTAATGGTATTAGAGTGATGTTAGGACATGGAGGGATTGGTGTTGGGAAACCTTCGAGACCTGATTACCCATATGATCCAGCGTCACAAAATTACAGACATAAAATAGGAATTTATTCGGCAATTGTTCTTGCGGCAATTGCAATGATGTATGGTCTAGCGGTAATGTTTGGTGAATAATATGAGAGAAAGTACAATTATGAAGATCCACTATGGTACTGCCCTTGCTGCAATAGCATTGGTGGCAGTTCACATTTTAATGCGTCTTACGCAGGGATTCGCGGAATCATTAGAATATGAAAGTGTTCTTGCCAACTATAGATTTATTCCCTATGCTGCAATGTTGGAATTAATTCTCATTTTGCTAGCTGTTCATGGATTTAATGGACTAAGGGTAATTTTATTGGAACTAAAACAAGGAAGAACTTATGAAAAAGCTGTTTCTTACGGGTGTCTTGTTGCAATGATTGCATTAATAGCATATGGTTCAAGAACAATTATTATGACCAATATGGGGATGGTTTAGGGATGGCTCAGGTATCCGGAATTTCAGATGAACAAACATCAACCCCGATGTCTTCAAATACAATTCTTCTAAGAATTTCAAGATTTAATCCTGAACATGATGATTCTAGTCAATTTATGGAGTTTACTGTTCCTTATGAAAGATGGACTACTGTTTTGGAGGCAATCCTTGACGTAAAAAAGCGTTTTGATCATTCTGTAGCTGTTCGTTATTCTTGTAGACAAGCTACATGTGGTTCATGCGGTATGATGATTAATGGAAAACCAAGACTAGCATGCTTTACAAAAATTAGCGAGCTGAATTCCAATGTTGTTACAGTTGAACCTATGAATAACTTTCCAATTATCCGTGATTTGGCAGTAAAATTTGAAAGATTATTTAATACTCATCAAAAAATTAAACCATATCTAATACGAGATGATTCAGAGCTAGAGTCTGATGAAAAAGAATTTTTACAATCTCCTGAGGAAGTGGAGCAATACATCCAATTTGCTAATTGTATCAAATGTGGTTTATGTAATTCGGCGTGTCCTACAATGGCAACTGATTCTTCCTTTGTTGGACCTCAAGCGTTAGCACAAGCATATAGATATGTTGCAGATAGTAGAGATAAAGGAAAAGATTCTAGACTAAAAATTATCGATGACTCTCATGGAATTTGGAGATGTCATTTTGCTGGTTCTTGTAGTCAAGTGTGTCCAAAAGGAGTTGATCCTGCAATGGGAATCCAACTACTTCGTGGATATCTACTTGGTTTTAGAAGTTAGTCTAATTTTTTTGGATTTGGGCTGTTGTTTACCTGATTGTTGATTTGTTCAGCCATAAAGTGGTTTGAAACATTAACCTTAACATCGTTTACACCATCTACCTTCAAAAGGTTGTCATGAATGTCTTGACAAATCTTAAAACCAAATACTGCTGGACAGAATGGACTAGTAAGATGCAAATCAACTTTCACATTACTGTTGTTGATGTTTACTTCGTCAATTAATTCTAGTTCGACAATTGATGTATTGATTTCAGGATCTACAATCTTTGATAATTCATCAAATAATTTCACCCGAAGCTGTTTGATATCTTGACTCATGTCGGCAAAAGCGTCGATGCTATATATAACCATTTTAGAACCTTAGGTGATGTATCGTTCACGTCTTGGTACTGATTTGAGTGATATTACTTTAGATTATGTCTCATCTATCAATGATGATTATGATATTGCATTCTATGATATTATTGGAAGTCAAGCCCATACTTTGATGTTGTTCCAAAACAACATCATAACAAAAAATGATGCAAAACAGATTTTGTCATCATTAGAAACTCTGAAAAATGAAAAATTTGATTTAGCATCTGGAGCAGAAGACATTCATGAATTAATTGAATCCATGGTTATCGCAAATACTGGAATGGCAAGTGGAGGAAGAATGCATACGGCAAGATCACGTAATGATCAGGTTTCTCTGGACATTCGCATGAAAATTAGAGACGATGTCAACGTTATCTGTAACTGTCTTTTAGATACTATTGAAGCTCTAGTTTCTGTGGCTAAAAACCATCAAAAAACAATCATGCCTCTTTATACCCATCTTCAACAAGCTCAGGCTGGTCTTTTCTCCCACTATCTTTTAGCGCATGCAGATGCTCTGTTTAGGGATTTTCAAAGACTGTTCGGAACTTTTGAACGAATAAACCAGAGTCCACTTGGTGCAGGACCTGTAGGTGGAACAAGTATTCCAATCAATAGACATACAACTGCAAAGATGTTAGGTTTTGATGGTCTAGTTGAAAATTCTATTGATGCAACAAGCACACGAGACTTTGTGGCAGAATACGTTGCAATGATTTCAATTTTAATGACTAATCTAAGTAAGATCTCTGAAGATTTTATAATTTGGTCCACGTCGGAATTTTCTTTTATTGAGTTATCTGATGAGTTTACATCTCCTTCAAGTGTAATGCCTCAAAAAAAGAATCCTGACATTTTAGAACTGACCAGGGGGAAAACTGCTGAAGTTATAGGGAATCTTACTGCAATTCTAACTACCATCAAAGGCCTAGCATCTGGATACGGTCGTGACTTGCAACAAATTAAATCCTCTATTTGGTCCACGTCAAAAATTTCTATCAGTGCATTATTAATTTTAAAATCTGTATTCCTTACGATAAAAGTAAATGAAAAACAAATGAAAAAAGTCACCGAATCAAGTAACCTGATTGCGTTAGACATTGCTGAAAAATTAGTTTTAGAAGGAATTCCATTTCGTGTAACCCATAAAATTGCAGGAATGTTAGTTCAATTAGCCCACAATTCAAAAAAACCAATATCAAAATTGACTCAAATAGAAATTGCAAAGTCTGTGTTTGACACTGAAGTTGATCCAAAAATTGTCTCAAAAATTATCTCTACCACAACTGTTGTTTCCTCTCTTAAGGACCGAAAATCCTTTGGTTCTTCAGGATATGAGGAACAAAAAAGAATGATTTCTGATAGGATCCAAAAAATCAATCAGTATAGAACAGATGTATCAAAAAGAGAAAATAAAATCAATTCCTCAATTGAAGATTTACTAAAGCAAGTAAATGAGATTATTAGATAATATAAAGAAAAGTAGCGGGTCTAAAGGGATTCGGACCCTTGACAACCGGATTAAAAGTCCGGTGCGCTACCTGGCTGCGCCATAGACCCTCACAAAAATGCTTATCGCGTATAATTTAGTCTTTTACAAAAAAATTTTGTTATGACAGAAACTTTTAATCTGGCAATCTGACTCCATCAACTTGTGCCCTTGTAGTATAGCCCGGTCTAGAATTCGGCCCTGTCACGGCTGAGACGCGTGTTCAAATCCCGCCGAGGGCGCCATATTTTCTTTTAATCTGTTAATTTAGAAGTTATTCTGAGTCGATCACATTTTCATCTATGAATATCGTTCAAAAATGAGCATATTGCATTCATCTCACAAGAATATTAAAATTCAGGCAATTTTAGTAAAATCTGATGTCTGAAGAGAAAAAAGACTCTGAAGTAGAAGCAAAACCTATTGAAGATTCGGCATCTGAAAAACCCTCTTCGGATGAAACTGCAAAACTTGAGGCAGTAGCTAAAGAAGCAGAAGCTGCAGCAAAAGCAGTAGCAAAAGCAGAAGCCGCGGCTAAGGCCGTTGAAGAAGCGGAACTTGCAGTGAAAGAAGCCCTTGCAAAAGCAGAATCTGCAAAGGCAGAAGCAGAAGCTGCTGCTGAGGAAGAATACAAGGCAATTGCAGCTGAAGTTAAAGCTGATGCTGCTAAGAAACCTGATTTTACATTCAAGAGACAGGGGGAAGAAATTTTTAGAAGAGAAATGGGCGAACCCGAATTCTTCCTAGATAAAAAAGATAGGTTCCCACGACCAATACTTACACAAGATCAACAGGAATCTTTAACAAGACATGCTGAAACCCCACAAGATCAAACTCCTGTTTATATCCCTGAACATGTTCTTAGTCCAGAATTTGCTGGCGTTTCAAATTATGAACGTGGTGTTGACTCGTTTTTGGAAGAAACTAAACAAAAACTTGAGAACTTAAAAAATAGTCCTGATGCAACTGAAAAAGAAATCAGAGATGTTGAAAATGAAATTATTTACTTAGAATCCTTACATGAAAATTTTTATCTTGGCATGAATGTTTTCCGAACAGCTAAGGGCGGAAGGAATAAGATTAAAGCATAACAGGTGAATGGTTTGAGTCAAATATCCTTCGATGTTATGAACGCGAGAGTGACTTTCAAAAATGTCCCAATACACACAATATCAAAATTTGCTTTCAAAGATGTCACTGCAGCATGTAAAGAATTTAAAAAAATTCCAGGTGTTGAGGAATGCATCATTATTCAAACGGCAACCAGAGTTGAAATCTTCACAGTAAGCAACATTGAAACCGAGGATTCTCCTGATGCAAGAAGACCAGAAGGTAAAACACTTGTATTAAACAAAATTAAAGATACCTGGGTATCTTTGTCATCATTAGAACAAATTGACATTGATCATTTTGATCAAACACTTGAAGTTTACAAAGGTGACGATGTATATCTGCATCTTTTACGATTAGCTTCTGGATTGGATTCCTTGGTTGTTGGATGGCAAAGCGTTTTTGACGACATTGTCCAAGCATTAACAAATGCGAAGAGTGCAGGTGTGTCCGGCAAAGTTCTCAATAAATTATTTGACAGTGTAATTAGATTATCTGCACGAATGAGAGATACTACTGGAATAGCAAAAGATGTCGTTTCGCTAGGTGATGTAGCTGTAAAACTAGTTGATGAAAAAGCAGGACTTGACCCTAAGAAGAAAGTGTTAGTAATTGGTACTGGTGAATCTGCAGCTATGCTTGCAAAAACTTTGGGTAAAAAAGGAATTTCATTTGATGTGACAAGTAGAACCTTAGATCGTGCTACTGGTTTTACAACAATCCTTGGTGGAACACCTGTTGACTTTAATGATGTTTTGACAGGATTTGATAAATATGATATTGTTTTTGTTGCAACAACATCTGACTATTTCTTGATCACATTTGATAGAATTCGTTTAGTTATGGAAGAAAAGAAAAAAGGTACGTTGATTTTGGATTTATCTGATCCTAGGACCGTGGATGAAGGAGTTACTGCACTTCCAGGAATAAAATTACTATTCAGAGATCAAATTGCAGAAATTTATGACGAAAGTGTCAAGGCTAGAGTTGGTATTGTTCCTGCAGTAGAGAAAATCATAGAAAAAGAACTACCGGTTTTATCTGCTAGAATGAAAAGACTAGATGCCTAGTTTTCTTATAATCCTTGTTTTCTTAAGAGA
>JAOUNZ010000115.1 GCA_029880665.1 Candidatus Nitrosopumilus sp. | reverse complement strand
AATATCAATGGTGATCAAGATCGGTGGATTAATAGCATTGTTCATTCCAGTAAGCAAAGTACCATTAACCAAGATAAAATTCGATACAGACCTAGGATAATTTTTGATAGGCTCAAAATTCATAGAAATTAAAGATTTGTCAAATTCTTTTATCTTTTTAGTATATTGGAAAATATCAATTGCCTATCATAGAAATTGGAATAATAATCAATAACGAGATGGCAGAATACAGAACTCATATGAAAATCATAGGCGACATTCTAGCAACAACTAGAGATGACCTGCAAGACGAAGATGGTGCAACAGTCACATACCTAATCAGAAAAGCAAACATTTCTCATTCTAGGATTTCAAGAATATTAAAGACTTTAGTATCACAAGGACTTCTAGAACAATTAGATTCTGAAGGTTCAAATAAATACAAAATTAGTCAAACAGGCAGGGAGTTTTTACAGGCATATCATACATTTACTAATTTTGCAGATAATTTTGGATTAAGCATCTAGTCTTCCACATCATCAAATTCATCATCAAAATCATCTTCAAAATCTGTATCTTCATAATCAGATGGTTCAGACATAGTTTTCAAATGAAAACAAGAATCGTAAAAACCTATTCAAAAGTAAATGGTAATTAACCAAAAAAAGAGCATAACAAGCATTGAAAGTGAACTGTGATAAAGAAGGGATCAAAAAAGCATCTCAGATTATTAATGAAGGAGGAATTGCAGTATTTCCAACAGATACAGTATATGGAATTGGATGTAATCCATATAACATAAGTGCAGTTAAAAAAATTTACAAGATAAAATTAAGAGATGTGTCAAAATCATTTCCTGTTTTGGCATATTCAAGGGAATTAGCTGAACAAATTGCTCATTTTGATAAATTTACTAGAAGAATTGCAGACAGGTTTTGGCCAGGACCATTAACAATAATATTAAGAGTTACAGATAACAAACTAAAAGAATCATTAAATTTAGATGATGATAAAATCGCTATTAGAGTACCAAATCATAAATGCATTTTAGAATTATTAAAAAAATGCAATTTTATTGTAGGTACAAGTGCGAATATTTCTGGAAAAATGTCATTCACAAGTGCAGACGAATGTTTCAATAACATAGAAAATTATGACATTTTTGTAGATGGTGGAACAATTACAAGTAAGGGAGAATCAACTATAATCGAGATAATAAATGATGAGATCAAAATTATTCGTGATGGTCCTTTGAGTAAAAAGGAGATTTTAGGTTAATGAATTTGATCGTTACATGTGCCAGACACCTAGAATCAGAAACTGAAGAAGAGATACTAGGTATTTTAGATGAATTTGGAGATTTAGAACCAAAAGTTCACATCACAAGTATGTCGGGAATTTTGACTGCCGAAACAAAACTCGACCCTTTAGAGGTGATAAAAAAAATCAAAGACATGCTTCTTGAAGAACCATGGAGTATAAGATACTGCCTAAGAATAATACCAATACAGAAATTGATAGAGTCAAAAGTTAATCAAATAGAGAAAACAGTCGAAAATTTGTCTGAGCAGATTTTAGAAGGTGAAACATATAGAATATCCATAAGAAAGAGAAACTCGGAATTGTCAAGTCGGGAGATCATTTCAAAAGTTGCAGACAAGATAAAAAATAGGGTTTCTCTCGAATTTCCAGATAAAGTTATTTTGATTGAGATTTTAGGAAATAAAACTGGGATTTCAATATTAAGAAAATCTGATGTTCTAAGTATTGAGAAAGTTAAACGTAGTATTTCAGAGTAAAGTAGAGGCCTTTTCTACCAATATGTCTTCAAGAGGATTCTTAGAATGAACAGAATCTAATTGTTCTTTTGTAATCTTAAAATATTTTTTCAAAAACCGTTCATTATTTTTTAAAAACATATTTACAGAGATTGACAATAGTTCATCACATAATGAATTCAATGTTTTTTTATTTCCGATTGCAATTAGAATAAAATTATAGTTTGATTTAATTCCAGCATTTTTTATTGCATCTGAAATTTGTTTAGACAATGCATAACGCATTAAAATATCAGTTTCAAGTTTGTTTGAAATCATTGTATTATTTTTTTTGCATTCAAAAGATAATGATAAAATTTTGATTAAATGGGATTTGTTAAGGATGAAGTTGCTAGATACAGCTTGAAGTATGATATTTGGATATTTTTTTCTTAAATCATCAAGAAATTGAACATTAATGGATCTTTGACCCTTGATCTCAATTATTTGGATTTGTTTTTTAGCAATTTCAAAGACCAGTTTTTTAGATGACCCACCATGAATAATAGGAATGACGTTTACAAGATCATTATTTCTTATCATAGTGGATTTCCCGTTCATGGCAGATGAATCAACACCATTTATTGCAATCAGAATATTTTCAGTGTCAAAATTGGCTGAATCGGCAGGTTTAAGTTTCAATAATAAATCAAGTAATTCATTAATAGAGATATCAGATTTCTCAATTTTTAGTTCTTCTGTCAGAAAAGACTTTTTTGTCCCACCAACAAATTTTACAGTGAACATATTCAACGAGTCTAGAAAAGTGTTTAATTTATAATTCAGTTTTTTCTTCTGTAGTTTCAGTTATTTCTTCTACAAAAGTTGAATCTGTTCCAATTTCTATTATTTCTTCAGATGTCTCGGGTTCCAGGATTTCCATATCTATTTCTTCATCCTGAATTTCTTCAGATCGTGGAGATTCAGCCCTTTGTTTTGCTTTTTCTTCTTTTATTTCCTTTTTGAGAAAATTTGTAATATAACCAGCAATTTTATTTTTGAGTCCTTTGGAGCGAACTATCGCAATTTGATTTAGGACTTTTTTATTATCTGCAAAATCTTCACCAAACTTAGATTTGTGACCTGCTAATACTTCATATGAGATACGCTTTATTCTATCCAATAGACGACTAAAATAAGGAGGGTATTTTATACCTATAGTCCTAGAAATGAATTTGAATTGGTTTCCAATAATGAAGCCATTTCATCAAATGATTTTCCTAGAATTTTTGATGCACAGAAAATAACGCTTGGAATAAAGCTGATTTGCCCAGATTTCATTTCAAAACACCTAGAAAATCTTACAGGTCCATCAGTTTCAACAAGAATTTTTGATTCATCTGTATTAGCAAGTAATGTTTGTTTATCATTTGCGTAAACCATTACAGGTCCGTAGGAGATAAAAAATCCCATATCCGTGGCTTTTTTAAGTTGTTTTTTACTTCCATCAAACCAATGAAGTAAAGCATGTCTGGTGTTATATGAAGTCATAATTTCAAAAACATCATCAAGACTTTTTCTGGAATGAATAGAAACGGGTTTGTCAAATTTGTCTGCTAATGATAATAATGTTTCAAATACATGTATCTGTCTTTTATTTTCTTTATCATTATGCACATATGTTGGATCTAATCCAATTTCTCCTATGCCAGAAAGAGATGAGTGGTGGTTTTCAATCAGAGTGATCATATCTTCAAGATCATCATTTGCACATTCAGGGTGAATTCCTATGAAAGGTAAAATTAGATTACTCTTTTTAGACAGAACTAAGGTTTCTAGAGAATTTTTATTATTCATTGATACACAACACGCTTTAATTTTAAGACATTCCATTTGTCTTAAAATAAATTTCATATCGGAAAAATATGCATGATCAGACAGATGTATATGAGAATCATAATACCAAGTCATCGCTTTACTAATTCCTAAAATAGTCTGTATAAATCGATTCCTTGGTGATATTTTTTCACTCATTATCTTTTTTCGGAAAAAAGTAAAGGATATCTATGAAATCATCAGAGTTGGGATTATCTGCAATGTATAGAATTTTGAAAAAGGCTGGAGCGGAGAGAGTCAGTGACGAGTCAGCAGATGAATTACGAAGAATTATTGAAGAGATTGCAAATGGCATTGCAAAAAGTGCGGTTGATATGACTTCTCATGCAGGTAGAAAAACTGTGAAAGGGGAAGATGTGAAATTGGCTTCAAAGCCGTTTAACAAATTCTAATCTAAAGAGTTTAATTGTTCATTTTGTTTTTTTTAAAACGGTACTCTGGCAGAACGGTTATGCGTGAGCCTGCAAAGCTTATACAAGGGGGTTCGACTCCCTCGGGTACCTTATTTTACTATTACTTGCCCATTCATCCAAGGATGAAGAGTACAAAAATAA
>JAOUNZ010000114.1 GCA_029880665.1 Candidatus Nitrosopumilus sp. | reverse complement strand
GTCGTCCACCGCGCGCCAGCCGGGGGGCAGGGGCTTGTCCGCCGGCACCAGGAAGTAGCCGGTCGATTCCTCGTTCACCGCACGGGTCATCCACAGCTCGCCACCCAGGATCGGGTCCACCAGCTTGATCCGACCTCGCGCCCCCTCCAGCAGCGCGCTCAAGTGGTGGCCGCGGATGGTGTCCTTCCGGCAAGCGTGCGTGAAGGTGGCGCCGGTCTGTCGTACGGTCGTGGGCGGGAGGACTGCTCATGGCACGACAGGGACAGGATGTGGCGCTGCGGCGTGTTGACCGGGTCAGAAGGCAGATCGTTCGTTGGCGCTCGAAGAAGGAGCGGCGTACTGCGCCGATGCCGGCCGGCTTGTGGGACGAGGCAGCGGTCTTGGCGCGGGAGCTGGGCGTGCACCGTGTCAAGCGTGCGCTGGGTCTGAACTACGAGGCGCTCAAGCGGCGAGTCGAAGGCGTTGGGACAGGTGGAAGGGTTGCGCGGGTTGCGCCCCCTGGATTCGTCGAGCTGAAGGGGCCGGGGCTGGCTGGGCTGGCGCGGGCCGTAGTGGTGGAGATCTCGGATGCTGATGGCAGCAGACTGACGATTCAGCTCGGGTCAGGCAGCGATGTTGATGTCGCAGGTCTGGTGGAAGTGTTCCGGCGGCGGAAGTGATTCAGATCACGCCGCAGATGCGGGTTCTGGTGGCGGTGGAAGCGGCGGATTTTCGTCGGGGCATCGACGGTCTGGCGCAGTTGTGTCGCGCTGCGCTTGCAAGCGACCCGTTCACGGGGACGGTGTTTGTGTTCCGCAATCGGCGTCGCACGGCGATCAAGCTTCTGGTGTATGACGGTCAGGGGTTTTGGCTGTGCCACAAGCGGCTGTCGAAGGGAACGTTCCGCTGGTGGCCGTCGTCCACGGAGCGTTCCAGCGAGCTGCGAGCTCATGAGCTTCAGGTGTTGCTGAGCGCGGGGGATCCTTCGGTGACCCGGGCGGCTCCGGAGTGGCGGCGGGTGGTCGCGTAGGGCGTTCTTGTCAGCTTGCGTTCCAACGCCGAATCTGGTACACACAGGGGCATGGAAACGCTTCTTCGCTATCGTGGGCGCACGGTCACACCCAGCGACGTCGAGTTCATCCGCGAGCTGATCGCGAGGCATCCCGAGGCAAGCCGACGGCGCTTGTCCGAGCTGTTGTGCACGGCTTGGGGCTGGGTGCAGCCCAACGGTGCGCTGCGGAGCATGGTGTGTCGCGGTCTGATGCTGGCGCTGGCACGGGCGGGCCACATCGAGCTGCCGCCGGTCCGGCGGGTGACTCGCAACCCCCTGGCGCGGCGGGTGCCGCCCAAGCCTGTGGAGGTGGACCAGACACCGCTGCGCGAGGGCCTGACGGCGCTGCAGCCGCTCGCGTTTCGCGCGGTGCGGCGCACTGCCCAAGAGCCGCTGTTCAACGGGCTTCTGGAAGGGCACCACTATCTCGGGTACACGCAGCCCGTAGGGGAGCATCTGAAGTACATCGTCTACGCCGGCCAGCGTCCGGTGGCGTGCTTTGCGTGGAGTTCGGCGCCGCGCCACCTGGGACCGCGCGATCGCTATCTGGGCTGGTCGGCGGAGAAACGCCGGCAGAACATCCGGTTCGTCGTCTACAACAGCCGCTACCTGATCCTGCCCTGGGTGCACGTCGAGCACCTCGCCTCGCACCTGCTGGGGCGGATGGTGAAGATGCTGTCCGCGGAGTGGGAACGCGTCTACGGCCACCCGGTCTACTTTGCCGAGACCTTTGTGGATGCCGACCGGTTTCGAGGAACATGCTACCGGGCGGCGAACTGGATCTTCCTGGGGCATACCACCGGGCGTGGGAAAGACGATCAGACGCACCGGGTCAATCGGTCGCTCAAAGAGGTGCTCGGATATCCGCTGCGATCGGACTTTCGCAAGCGACTGCAGGTCTGCCATGGGTAGGAAGAAGCAGAAGATCAAAACACGACGCCAAGCGGAGCAGCAACCGCGCTTGGACCTGAATCTGAGCGAGCTGCCCGCCTTCGTGGAGCGAACGAAAGAGGCCCTGAGCCCACAAGACCACGCGATGCTGAAGGCCATGACGGAGACGCTGACCTTCGTGGCGCAAGAGCTTCTGTCGCACACGACGACCATCGCGCGGCTGCGCTCGCTGCTGTTCGGGCACAAGACGGAGAAGACGAGCAGCGTTCTGGGTGAGCGCACCGGCAGCACCGGCGGAGCGGGCGCGAGCCAGCGAGGGGCCAAGAGGAAAAAACCGGGACACGGCCGCAATGGGGCCGCGGCCTACACGGGCGCGCAGAAGGTGAAGGTCCCACACCCGTCGTTGCACGGCGGCGATGCCTGTCCTGGCTGCGAGCAAGGGCGCGTCTATGCGCTCCAGGATCCGGCGCGGCTGGTGCGCATCACCGGCGTGGCGCCCCTGGGGGCCACGCTGTACGAAAAGGACCGCTGGCGCTGCAACCTGTGTGGCGACGTGTTCACCGCGCCCTCTCCCGAGGGGGTGGGAGAAGAGAAGTACGACGAGAAGGCCACGAGTATGGTCGGGCTGCTCAAGTACGGGACGGGCCTGCCCTTTAACCGGATCGAGAAACTACAAGCAAACATGGGCATCCCTCTGCCGGCGGCGACGCAGTGGGAGCTCGTGCGCGATGGAGCCGAGGACCTGGCCGCGGCCCACGCAGAGCTGATCCGTGGGGCCGCTCGCGGTGAGGTGGTGTACAACGACGACACGGCCATGAAGGTCCTCCACCTGACGCCCGAACAACGGGCCGCCGCCATCGGGAACGACCCGGCCGAGGAACGGACAGGGGTCTTTACCTCCGGGATCGTGGCCACCGCTGACGGACACCGGATTGCCCTGTTCTTCACCGGCGCCCGGCATGCCGGAGAGAACCTGGCCGACGTGCTGGCCAGGAGACAGCAGGAGCTTCCGCCCCCGATCCAGATGTGCGATGCCCTGTCGGCCAACACCGCCGGCGCCCTCGACACCATCCTCGCAAACTGCATGGCGCACGGCCGGCGCAAGTTCGTGGGCGTGGCGGACAACTTCCCGGTGGAGTGTCGTCGCGTCCTCGAGACCCTGCGCGAGGTGTACAAGAACGACGCCTTCGCCAAGAAGAGCGCGCTGTCCGCCGCACAACGGCTGCAGCTTCACCAGACCAAGAGCGCCCCGTTGATGACCGACCTCGAAGCCTGGATGAAAGAACAGCTCGACGAGCACAGGGTCGAGCCCAACTCGGGCCTCGGCGAGGCCATGCGCTACATGCTCAGGCACTGGCCGCAGCTCACCCTCTTCCTTCGAGAACCTGGTGCTCCGCTTGACAACAACATCTGTGAACGCGCCCTAAAGAAGGCCATCCTCCACCGCAAGAACGCCCTGTTCTACAAGACGCTCAATGGGGCGCACGTCGGCGACGTCTTCATGAGTCTGATCCACTCCGCGGAGCTCAACGGTGCGCAGCCCTTCGACTACCTCGCCGCCCTGCTACGCCATCATGACGAGGTCAGCCTGGCCCCTGCGGACTGGATGCCGTGGAACTACACCGCCGCCCTCGCCCGGCTTCAAGAACGACAAGACAAGCCCCCTCCGGCTACCCCGTAGGAGCCAGCCAGCACCCCAAACCTCCGCTTGCCCGCTACGCGCCGAGCTGCGCCCCGGCGCCGCGCCTGCCGTGGCCTGACGAACCTGGGGCTGGTGCGGGCCCGGGGGCGACACTACGCATCCTTGCCGAAAGGACACTACCAACCGGCGGCCAGCCGCTGGTTCGCCCGTGTACCAAACCCGTCTCGATAGCACACACCGACGTTGTACTGCGCTATCTCATCACCAGCGAGAGCGGCCTTCCTGTAGTGTTCGTACGCCAGCCGATCGTCGGCTGCCACGCCAACTCCATATTCATAGAAGGCCGCAAGTTCATGATGTGCTTCTGAATCTCCAGTTTTGGCTGCCTCACACAGCAGTTCGTACGCGCGCTTGCAGTCTCGCGCGACCCCCCATCCATTCAAGTAGCGCATCGCTTCCTTGTGAAGAGCTTTCGGGCCCAAGCCCCCCTCCGTGCGCCTCTTCCCCCTACTCACAGCACACATCCTACGATGGTAGCGTACTAGTGCATCGTGAAGATGACCACGTAGCGGTTTTGCAGGGCGAAGCGGCTTGGGTCCGTGCCCTCATCGAAGCGCACTTGGGTGCGCGTCGTGTCAAGAGTGGCTGCCCGCAAAGTCGTAGTGAACGTCCCCCCAAAACAGTCTTCCCCGGCACG
>JAOUNZ010000005.1 GCA_029880665.1 Candidatus Nitrosopumilus sp. | reverse complement strand
TTTTTGCAACAAGTTTTTGTTAACCAATGTAATTAATAATTAAATTCCAAATTTGTTCGATGATGATATTCTATGATAAATTAAACAGCAAACAATGTATTTTTTGACGCATTTGAAAAATCACTATGCATAGATTTCAAATTGATGATGTTAGGATACAAAAATTGCATGTAAAAAACATGTACAAAAACTGAAATCTATATCCAGAACGTCTGGGATAAAACACTGAAAATACATTTGATTTTATTGAATCTGTTACAAGTAAAAATCAAGACTGCAGTCATAAAGTCTGATAATATCTTGTTTCATCTACTTAAGACTTTTTAGATATTTACACATCGATGATTTAATATGGATAATCCAACCGAAATCAATTCTGTATATTGGGACGAGGAAACAAAATCATGGAAGTATAAAATGATCAAAGTTGATGAATATCATGGGTTTATACAATGCCAATATTGCCATCAACCAATATCTCATAATGTCAAAACTAATGATGAATTCATAGTATATGTAAAATGCAGATGCTCTAGAATCTGAATTTCCGTCAATTGTTGTATGTCATTTTACCTAAAATTAACTAGTTGCCACTAATTGAGAATTAAGATCAATTTTAAATATCATTTTCACGTAATGGTTGTGACGAGAAGCCGTTATTCTGCGTAGTAGAATGATTGGTTGGAAAACACATCATGTTAGGTTAACGTCCTAGGTTTATGGTGTTTTCCATGTATCTCGTTGTTCCAATGCTCAATTTTCTATACAGAATATGTAAATATTCATGATTCATACACTAGACGTAATCCATTTTGTTGTATGTTGTGAAATCATATTATTTTGATATCATCAAGTGTTATGATGGTGATTATGACTTTGATTAGTTACTAGTTCTTTCATTAAATTGTATTTTACCTGTATTCATCACCACAATCTCCAATTACACTAAACAAATCATTTGATCTTGCGGTAACTTCATCTATTAATGAAATATCATTTGAATCTAACTTTATTCCGAACACTTTGGCATTATCTTCTCTGTGATTTATGACTCCTAGTCTTGTTCCAATGATTACTCCTGCAACCTGAGGTTTGTCTAAAATAAACTTCGTTGCAATATTTGAAATGCTACACTGATATTTTTTTGCAATATTGTTTAATGCATGTAATAACTCTTGGAATAATTGCCATCCTCCCCAAACATCTATCATGTTTTTGTATTTTTGCAGACTAGATGTAGTTAATTCTGTTCTATTCGGTTCCTCTACTCCTAGATATTTTTCTGAGAAAAATCCTCCAAGTAATGTCCCATATGTTAGAATCTTTATTTCATGTCTTGCAAAAAATGGTATCATTAGTTTTTGTGGTCTTTGATCTAAAATGGAATATTGAACCTGATTTGATATGATTTTAAAACCACTCTCTATCATAATTTTAACTCGCTCAGCGTCAAAGTTTGTCAGCCCTACATGTTTAATTTTATGCTCATTTTGTAATTTTGACAAATGATGCAAGGCATCAAGATAACTCAAATCATTGTAATCCCACCAATGAAATTGTAGTAAATCGATACAATCAGTATTCATTTTTTTCAGTGATTGATCTATGTAATGAGTAACAATACTGCTGCTCATTGGACCTGGATTTGGAACGAATTTGGTTAGTGCTTGAAATTTTTCATCATTTCCTACCTTTCTTCTAAAATTACCTATTAACAACTCGGCTGGACCGTAAATGTCTGCAAGATCCCATGTCGTATATCCGTGCTTTTGATATTTTTCCATATCTTTAATTGCTGATTCAGAATCAATCTGACCATGACCTCCTGCAACTTGCCACATCCCATTTAAAATTCTGCAAATCTCTAAATCATCAGCAATAACAGTCTTTTCTATTGGTAGATGTGAAATATCATCCCTAATTTTTTTAGACAAGCGCTTCATAAAATGGATCTAATGTATAAATTTCCAATGATTTTGGAAATTCTTGGCATTGTATCTGAGAAATTCTTTTTCAATATCTTTAATTCTGTTAATCTAATTAAAATTACATGGATAAAGAAATTGAAGAAAAAATTCGGTCTGTCATTATTGAAACATTTCAAGATGTGAAGTCCGAATGGATAAGCTACTTTCAACATAAAGCAGAACAAATGCATTTAGATAAAAAATCATTCTTTATTGGAATGATGTATCCAAAAATTACAAATAATCTCGAAGAAAATAATATCCACATTAGGATAAAATCTGACTCCTGGGGTGATCACGAAAATCAGAGAATCAATTTCATGCTTGATGAATTGTATGAAAAGTATATTTAATTTTTAAAAGTGCATTTTCTTATGCTAACAGAAATATCTAAATCATAACCGTCTAAGAGGTACTATTATGGAACTTCCTCGAGGAATGAAAGATTTTGATGGCCAAGAAAATGCAAATATTGAACATATTAGATGCCGCTTTAAACAATTGTCAAATTTGTATGGATTTTCATTTATGGATCCCTCTCCAATCGAGTTACTTTCAACTCTTGAGACTAAATCAGGCCCAGGAATCAGAGATGAAATCTACTATTTCAAAGATAAAGGGGATCGAGAAGTTGCACTACGATTTGACTTTACAATGGGATTGACAAGATATATCGCATCCCAAAAATCAATGAAGCTTCCAGCAAAACTCTCATCGTTTGGTGGAGTATTCAGATATGATGAACCACAAAAAGGAAGATACAGGTATTTTCACCAGTGGGATATTGAAATATATGGTAAAGCTAGTCTTGAATCAGAAGCTGAAATCATAGAGATAACATCTCGTCTGTTTGATTCTCTTTTGCTCAAAGATATTGTAATTGACATAAACCACAGAAATCTGGTAGAATCATACATCAACAAAATTTTCAACTCTAAAGATCCAGAACTAGTCTCTGATATTTTACGAGCAATAGATAAGATTGCAAAAAAATCCAAAGATGAAATCCTGAAAGAATTTCAGACAAAGGGATATGAATCAGAAAAATTAGAAAAGATTCTGGAATTTTCACAAATCAGAGGCTCAATTCAAGAAGTTGAAAAATTATTTGACACTTCCCAATTACAATCATGGGACGATCTAAAACAAATAATTGATTCGCTAGAAAATAGGGGAGTATCAAATGTGAGAATAAATTTTGGTATTGTGCGTGGACTTGATTATTATTCTGGAATGGTCTTTGAAGTGTTTGACAAAAACTCCACTTTGGGTGCTTTGGCAGGTGGGGGAAGATATGATACACTAACAAAAGCCTTCAAGAGAGAAGATATTGGAGCTACTGGAGTTGCAGGTGGTGTGGAGAGGATTATTCTTACAATGCAAGAACAAAACATATTGCCTGAAATCTTGGAAAAGCGAGTTGCAGTATTATACATTAATGAAGAGATGCAAAAAGTAGCACACTCAATTACATCTCTGTTGAGACTAAACAACATTCCAACTGATATTGATTTGGCTGGACGTAATATGAAAAAACAGATGGATCTTGCAAATAATGCAAGATTCTCAATCATAGTTGGACCTCAAGAGCTAGATCAAGGAACTGTTGTTCTCAAAGATATGATCAATGGAATAGAAGGAATTATTTCTCTAGAAAAACTTACAGAGGATCCAAAATCAATTCTTAATTTAGAAAAGCTCTAGTTAACATCATTATTTCAGGACCAGTAGTTAATGATCCAACAACTACATTGTGGTTATTTATAAGAATCCCTGATGAAACATATGGGATGCCATTGTTAATGGTACTGTGTTCAATTTTTACGCCTAAAACATTTGCTATTGTCTTCATATCCTCCTCATCAGCTTCTGGATGGATTACTGCTCCTGTAGAATTTGCAACGAGCATAACTCCTGTTTGATTGAATCCAGCTATTTTCTTCTGGATTACCTCAACTCCTAATACATCTGAAATTGTCTTACATGATTCTTTAGACAACCATGGAGATACGACTGCCCCTTTGTCATTTGAACAAATTACATTTCCAAGTGCATTAAATTTTGTGTCAAGAATACCTATTTCTAGATCGGTCTCTTTTCTCAAATAATTATATTCATTTTGATAAGCAGTAGTTGGCAATAAGATTCCCTTGTTATTCATCACACATAATGCGCCAATTAATCTGGTATTTGCAATTGAGATGTAATGAATATCTACATCAAGATATTTTGCGAGGTTGTCTGCTTTTGTTTTGGCAAACCCCATCGGTACCAAAATTATGCTATCATTTACTCTAACATAAACACCAAGGTTTGGACCACGATATACCTCATACTTGATAATGTCCATATTCACAGTATTGATCATTCAGCGTTATGAACGTAAGGAAATTTTTATTCCTATTTTGATCTTATTTTTGCAATTACCTTACTGTTGTATCATCTAGCTTTAAATAATAACTAAAAGAAATCTGCATTATGCCAATAGCAGAAAATTTTCCTGAGGGTCTAAAACCAGTTGGAAAAGTTAACCTAAGTGATGGACATTTTCATATAATGTGGGGTCCAGGCAAAAAGACAAACGTTGACGGTTCACCAGCTGAAGCATTTGCTGATGCAGATGTCGTCGCAGCATATGCTGCAAGAAAAGAAGAACAAGTTCCTCTTGGAGTAAGCGGTACAATGGTTGCAGTTGACTGGGATTCATGTGTTGCAGATGGTGCATGTATTGAAGCTTGTCCAGTACAAGTATTCCAATGGTACAGAACCGAAAAAGACATTCCGGCAAAAAATGTTGTTGGTCAAATTTTTAAAGGAACTGGCAAGGATGTAAAAGACGAACGTAAAGATCTAACTGACAAAGCCGATCCAATCAGAGAACACGATTGCATTTGGTGTATGGCATGCGTATCAGTTTGTCCTCCACAAGCAATCAAAGTTGATCAATCTAATGTTGAGAAACACGAGAGTGCTGCAAAATCTTTGTAAGATTACAAATTCCCTTATAACTAAAAATTTTTGTTTTCTTTTATTTTTTAGATTTAGTCTCGACTAATTATATCTAGATTTAAATAATATTCTGAAGCATTCCTGTCATGGCAGAATTACAAATACCAGAAGACTTTTGTCACGACGATGTTAAACCAGTCGGAAAAACAAGTCATGCAAATGGCGAGAATTTTCACTGGATTTGGGGCAAGGGTAGAACAGATGGTGCAGCATTCTCAAACGAAGATGTAAAGGCAGCCTATGAAGCTAGAGGTGAAAAACAAGTCCCTCTTGGAATTCATGGTACTACCGTTGCAGTAGATTGGGATTCATGTGTTGCAGCTGGTGCGTGTATGAGTGTATGCCCAGTTCAAACATTCCAATGGTACAGAACCGAAAAAGACATTCCTGCAGAAAAATGCCTGGGAGAAACTTTTGAAGGTACTGGTAAAACGGAGCAAGATGAAAGATTAGATTATACAGACAAATCAATGCCAATCAGAGAACATGATTGCACTGTTTGTATGGCTTGTCAAGAAATCTGTCCTGAAGGTGCAATTCGTATCGAATCATCTAACCAAGAATGGCATGAGAAAGCAGCCGGAACATTTGTACTTATGAAATCCGGTTCTGAAAATCCACACGCACACGATTAAAGAATTTTTTCCTTTTTTCTTATTTTTCTAATTTATATCAACAAATTTTAATCACTATTATCAAAGAATCTTCGCAGAGGTCGCCTAGCTCGGTAGGGCGCGGGCCTTGAGAGCCTGTGTGAGCAATCACGCGGGGGTTCAAATCCCTCTCTCTGCGTTTTAACTTTCTATTTTTGCAAGTTCTGCAAGCATTGCAGAAAGCTGAATCTCAGAATTTGCTCCAACTAATATTCTATAATCATACTTTGCAATTATTTCTAAAATATCTGCCAACTTGTCATGCTTTGATTTGAACACAGCTGCGTTGATATATTTTAGAAAATCTGATTCAGACATTCCATAAACCTTGATCAATTCGATCATTTTTTCCCTGGCTTCTAGAACCTTTCCTGAAAGTGCACTTTTTAAAACTACATCAACATCACTGGTTTTTGTCAATCCTGCAGATGCCTTTACATTATCTTCGGTAATTCCGCCTAGACTTGCAGTTGCCTGCAATAGGTTTATCGCATGCCTCAAATCGCCCTCAGTATAATCATAAATCATCTTCAAGCCTTTTTTGTCAGCCTTTACTTTTTCTTTTTTTGCAATCTCCTCTAACCTACTGATTATGTCTTCTTCCGGTATTGACGTGAATTTGAAAGTAGCACATCTGCTCTGAATAGGATCAATAATTTTTGAAATATTATTTGCAATGAAAATAAATCGACATATTTTTGCAGTATCTTCTATTATTCTTCTGAGTGCTGTCTGAGCATCAGCAGTCATTTCATCTGCCTCATCTAAAATAATGATTTTGAATGGAACATCTACCATTCCTGCAAATCTTGAAAACTTTTTTACCTTTTCCCTGACCATTCCGATCCCCCTTTCGTCAGATGCATTTAACTCAAGGGTGTAATCCTTGGCATTTTCTCCTAAGATCTGCCTTGCAATACATAATGCTGCGGTAGTCTTCCCAACTCCGGCAGATCCTGAAAACATCAAATGTGGCATATCTGTTGGATCTCTGATTAGAGCTTCCAAACTGTTTATGATTTCTGTTTGGTTTACGATTTCAGAAAGTTTTGTTGGTCGATATTTCTCTACCCACATACCTGTTATAGACATCAGTATCAGAGGACCAATCCCCATTAATAAATCCGAATTGGTTATTGTGTAATACTATATCTTAAAATCAAATATATCCTCATCTATAGCGATCAGTCTGAGATTAATTAGGATCAATTGATCTAACTAAATTGTTAAGAGAATTGATCGATCCGATACTTGAGGATCTTAATGACCATAAGTGATCTTAACATGGAAATAGATAAAATAGAAAAAGTACATTCAATTGGATATCGCCTAAAGGATGCTAGGTTTACAGTTAATCAGGATTTCAAATTCAATGTGGCAGGAGTAAAGATTGAGGGAACTCAAGGTGATACTAATAACATGCCTCAATGGGTGGGAAAAATTCTATCTGATAATGATTTAGGGGTAATGGATTCTCCTGATATGATTACTGAACTAAAACAAGCTTTGTCAAAAGAAAAAATGGTTGGAGAATATCAACTATCTACATTGGATCATCATTTTTACATAAAATTAAGAGAATCTATGAAAGTATTGAATCGTGATGACTTTGATAAAGTTGAAAGCATGATGTTGGAATTATTTAGAATGAGAAGAGGCAAGATTGTAAAGATGGCAGACTCTATAAAACTAAATTCTGAGTTATACAATAAACTAACTGTTGAGGAAAATGTCTTCTACAAAACTATCTATGATAACAGCATAGAATTTGAACGACAAATAACAGGTGTTTTAAATGAGTAATTCACAAACCAGTACATTTACTCCCTCTGCACTCTCAGACAAAGTGAAAGAATTTCTAACTCGATTTAAAGACAGACAAGGGAATTACAAATACGTAAATGCAATTGATGAAATGATGCCCAAAAATGCAAAATTCATTATCGTTGACTACAATGACTTAGTAATAGAACCTGACATTGAAGTTATTTTTTCGAAAAATCCTGATGTGATATTTGATGCATTTTCTAGAGCTATCAAAGAAACATTACAAACAAGATTCCCTGATTATGCAGAAAAAATCAAAGATGAAGTTCGTGTAAGATTAATTAATTTTCCATTAGAAAGAAGTCTAAGGCAAATCAATGCAGAAACAATTGGACACATTACCAGTGTTTCAGGAATGGTTGTTAGAGCATCAGAAGTAAAACCTCTTGCAAAAGAACTAGTCTTTATATGTCCTGACGAACATCAAACCAAAATAATTCAGCTCAAAGGAATGGATGTAAAACTTCCAGTAGTATGTGATAATCCAAGTTGTAAACACAGAGATTTTGAGCTAAAACCAGAAGCAAGTAAATTCATAGATTTTCAAATTCTAAGATTACAGGAACTCCCTGAGGATTTACCTCCAGGACAGCTTCCTCACTATATTGACGTCACAATCAGACAGGATTTAGTAGATAATTCAAGACCTGGTGATAGAATTATTCTTACTGGAGTGGTAAGGGTGGAGCAAGAATCAGTTGCAGGAGTTCAGAGAGGACACAGTGGACTATATCGATTGAGAATTGAAGGAAATAATATTGAATTTTTGAGTGGCCGTGGTTCAAAAACTGACAGAAAAATAGGAAGAGAAGAGATCTCCCCCGAAGAAGAAAAAAGAATTATTACGCTTAGTCAGAGCTCTGATGTATATCAAAGATTGATTGATTCATTTGCCCCTCATATTCAGGGCCAATCATTAATCAAAGAATCTATTTTGTTACTTCTTGTTGGTTCGAACCAGAAATTACTTGGCGATGGAAGTAAGATCAGGGGCGATATTAACGTATTTCTAGTTGGAGATCCAGGCACTGCAAAGTCTGAGATGTTAAAGTTCTGCGCGAGAATTGCTCCAAGAGGACTGTATACATCAGGTAGAGGTTCTACTGCTGCAGGACTCACAGCTGCAGTAGTTCGAGATAAAACAGGAATTATGATGTTAGAAGCTGGTGCAGTGGTACTTGGTGATCAAGGTATTGTAAGTATTGACGAATTTGATAAAATGAAACCTGAAGATAGAAGTGCATTACACGAAGTTATGGAACAACAATCAGCAAGCATTGCAAAAGGCGGTATTGTGGCTACGCTGAATGCTAGAACTTCAATTTTAGCTGCTGCAAACCCAATGTATGGGAAATATGATCCATTCAAAAATATTACTGAAAACGTAAATTTGCCTATTCCATTACTTACTAGATTTGATCTGATATTTGTTGTCAGAGATATCCCTACTAAAGAACGAGATGAAAAGATTGCAAGACACATTATCCAAAGAAACACCACTATGGGAACAGATAAAAAATCTGTCATTGAAGTTGACTTGTTAACAAAATATCTTTCATATGCAAAACGTGGAGTTCCTGACATGACAAAAGAAGCAGAAGAAAAAATTCTTGCCTATTATCTCCAGATGAGAAATGTCGAGTCTGAAGAAATGATCACTGTTACTCCCAGACAACTTGAGGGAATCATTAGACTTTCAACTGCAAGGGCAAGATTACTTATGAAAGATAAAGTGGAAGAAGAGGATGCTGATCGTGCAATATTTTTGATCGAGAGCATGCTTCAGGATGCAGGAGTTGATGTCAATACTGGTAAAGTTGATCTAGGAGTCTTACAAGGAAAACCTAGAAGTGAAGTTTCAAAAATGCAATTATTTATGGATGTTCTCAAAAGTCTTGAAGGTGACAATAAAGTTCCAGTAGATGAAAGAACCTTTGTCAAAGAGCTTGAAAAGAGTGAAAAGTTCACAGAAGAAGAGGCAAGAAACTACATCAGAAGAATGCTCAGAGAAGCATCTATTTATGAATCAAAACCTGGTCACTATAACCGAGTATGAAAATAGAAAAATTAAAACTTCCTGATCCTGTAATTGATTTTCTAAAATCACAAGGTTTTGAAAAACTATATCCGCCACAAGCAGATAGTGTGAAATCTGGATTGCTTGATGGAAAAAGCATTCTGGTTTCCTCTCCCACTGCAAGTGGAAAGACATTGATTGCAATACTTGCAATACTCAATTATCTTTCAAAAAATAACGGTAAGGTTGTTTATCTTAGTCCATTGCGCGCTTTAGCTGCCGAAAAATTTTCAGAGTTTAAAAAATTAGAAAAAATCCCTCTAGACAAAAAAATCAAAGTTGGTATATCTACTGGTGATTTTGAAAACATTGAAAAAAATTTAGAGACTAACAATATTTTGATTTTAACAAATGAAAAAATGGATTCTATTATCAGACATGGTGTGGAGTGGATTGAAGAAATTGGATTAATTATTTCTGATGAAGTACATTTGATAGGTGATGAAAGTAGAGGTCCCACTCTAGAAATGATTCTTACTCAGATTAAACTACTAGATACAAAACCCCAAATTATAGGTCTTAGCGCAACCATAACAAATTCTAATGAGATTGCAAATTGGCTTGGTTGTACGCTTGTAAAAAATGACTGGAGACCAGTCCCTCTTTCTGAAGGTGTATGTGATGAAGGTGAGATCACTATGAATGATGGTAAAACCTTTGAAGTTGAGCGTAGTCTATGTGGAACTCCTATAGATCTAGGCGTACAATCAGTGAAAGAAGGAGGACAATCACTTGTCTTTGCAGAAACTAGAACTCGGTCAAAATCACTAGCAGTAAAAGCTGCCGATGCCATTTCCCAAATTTTAGAAAAAAAAGAACTAGCTGAATTAGAAAAAACTTCCAAAAAACTTCTTTCTGAAAATGAACCTGCAGAATTGGTAAAAACATTAGCTTTACTTGTAAAAAAAGGAGTTGCGTTTCACCATGCTGGATTAAATCAAAAATGCAGAGAAATCATAGAGACTGAGTTTCGTAAGGGAACCATCAAACTTCTCTCATCCACTCCTACTTTAGCTGCTGGAGTCAATCTTCCTGCAAGAAGGGTTGTAATTTCAAATATTAATAGATACAATGCTAAAGTTGGAGCAAATAGACCAATTAGTGTCTTAGAATACAAACAACTTTGTGGAAGAGCCGGTAGACCACAATATGATAATTATGGTGAATCAATTATTGTTGGGAATGGAAACACTGCGGAATTATTTGAATATTATATTAATGGTGAATCTGAACCAATCATTTCAAAAATCACTGATGATAAATCTTTACGAACTCATATTCTTAGTGTTATAGTAACTCATCCTGGAATTAAAAAAGAAGCAATCTTGGAATTTTTTTTGGAAACCTTAGGTGGATTACAATCAAGAAAGGCTACAATGAAATTTGCAATTGATATTTCACTCCGTTTTCTTTCTAGTCAATATTTGATTGTTAAAAAAGGTGAACGATATGCAGCTACTGAATTTGGAAAAAAAACATCAATGCTATACATTGATCCTCTAACTGCAACATATTTTCGAGATGCTATTGAAAAAACATCTAAAGAAAGAAAACACACATTTGGATTTTTACATCTGATTACGAATTGTGAAGAATTCTTTCCAAAATTTTCACTCCGACAAAAAGACTATGAATCAGTTAGTCTGATGATTGAGAATAATTCTTCAGAATTGTTAGAACCAATATCCGAATATAATTGCTCAAGAAGTCTTTTAGCTTTACATGCATGGATAACCGAATCCAGCGAATTATCGCTCTCTGATAGCCTTGGAATAGAGTCTGGAGACATGCACAGGATGACCGAAAACGCTGATTGGCTTGCATACTGTCTCAGAGAGATCTCAAAACACGTTGAGAGGGCAGACTTGCTTGAAGAATTAGGCGATCTAAGAAAACGAATATCTTATGGAATAAAAGAAGAACTACTTGATTTAGTCCGAGTTAAAGGAATAGGAAGGGTTAGATCCAGAATTCTTTACAAACATGGAATAAAGAATATAGCTGATTTGAGAAAAATCCCTGTGAATAAATTAGCAGAAATTGATAAAGTTGGTCCAACCACTGCAGATAACATAAAAACAGAGTTACGAAAGATTAGATGATTGATTGAATTAATACTTCCTACAATAATGTCTTGCACTGTTGCATTTTTTGTTGTATTTACAATGACTCCTCCGTTAATCAAATTCCTTGAAAAAAGAAATCTTACTGTAAAGGACATGAATAAAAGAGAAGACGTGATGGTGGTTCGACCTGGCGGCCCTTCAATAGTTGCTGGAATAATTGCATCAGAAATGATACTTTATGCATTTTTACAGATGAATGAAATTCTTGCAGTCATTATCACAACTACAATTGCTTTTGTAATAGGTTATGTTGATGATAGAAAAGTAATGAAGGGTTGGTTTAAACCACTAGCACTTACAATTGCAGCATTTCCAATTCTAATGTTTGGCGCATATAATTCAGATCTTGCATTCCCGATTTTTGGGACAGTGCAAATTCCTGTACTGTATGTTGCGTTAATATTTTTAATGATTCCTATAACTGGAAACACAATCAACTCAATTGACGTTCTTAATGGTGTTGCTAGTGGTTTTATGGTGATTGCAAGCTTTTCTTTATCCATTTGTTTGTTTATCGTGCAACATTATGAAATTGCGATAGTTAGTTTACCTCTTGGTTTTGTTTCGTTAGCATTTTACAAGTATCATAAAATTCCAAGTAGGATTTTTCCTGGCGATTCTGGATCTCTAACATTGGGCGCAATGTATGGTGCAATTGCTATTGTAGGTGGTGTAGAAATTATTGCAGCAGTTGCGCTATTACCTGCAGTGATAAACTCATTCTTATTTCTATCAAGTATGAAGAAAATTGTAGAACATAGACAAGTCAAAGGAAAACCTGTGGAACACACTGATGATTTTAGATTAAAAGCGACTACTGATAAAACTGCCCCTGTGACTTTAGTAAGACTAATTCTTGCAAGTGGACCATTATCTGAAAAACAAATTGAACATGCAATTTTCAAACTAGCTATTTTCTCAGGAATCTTGGCTGTAATCACTGCACTCTTGATGAGGATATCATTTTGATATCTAATTTATTTGGATTTTTGTTTGCAATGTGGATTTTGATTCTTGTTGGCGGTGGAATTGTTGTTACCATTCTAGGACCAATATCAATTTCTGGATTTGGTGATCTTGATTGGTTTATCTCATCTCTTATCAAAGCAATAATTGCCATTGTCTTAGTTGTTATGTGGATTTTAATCCTGTCGAAATTAAAAAATATGATTTTCAGAAAAGAAATTAAATCCTAACTCTCTTTCCATTGTTTTTGTTTTTTGTCATATTCATCTCTTGAGTATCTTATAGTTGCAGGAAAACCCATGACAACTGAATTCTCAGGAACATCTCTTGTTACAACTGCTCCCATTGCAACAACACTGTTTCTTCCTACAGTTACCCCTGCTTTGATAACTGCACGTGCATTAATTACCACATTATCTTCAATTGTAACTCCTATCATTTTATTGCACATAGGAAAAGGATCATTTGTCAATACTACTGCAGGTCCAATGAATACATTTTTTCCAATTCTTGACAGTGGTGGGATGTATGCTTGACCTTCAATTTTTGTATCTGTACCAATTTTTACATTGTAATCAACATGCACAAGAGAACCAATTTTGACATTATCCCCAATTTCCACATCATCACCAATATATGAAAAATGCCAAATCTGTACGTTTTTGCCAATTTTGGCTTTTTCAGAAATAAAATTTGTAACCATTATTTCACAAATGCCATGGGTTTGCCTTTGTAGTAATTTTTTCAGGCAATGTGTTTCTATTATTTTTTAAAAATTCAATCTCTTGTTTTTTATCTCGTAATTCATCAGGTAGCATAATTGGAATTTCTTCAATTATTGGATAAAACCTAGAACATTTTGTACAGAATAATACTCCTTCTGATATGACATCATCTTTCTCATCAATTTCAAATAACTCCAAAGGATGATTTTTGTCAATCGGACATGCCAAAATGTTTATCATCGTTTTGTTCATTTTAAATTCAGATAGATTGGTATTCCTTTTTGACTAGATAAAAGTGCAGCTTCAGCTATTTTTGTAACATTGACTGCTTCTTGTAATTTGACAATCTGCTCATTTTTACCTTCGGCAGCACCCAGAAAATTTTGAATTTCTAATAATAATGGTTCTTGTTTTTCATTCGGTATTATTTGAATTCCATCATCATTTTCCACAATAACCTCTTGTGTGATAAAATCTGAAGAAATCATTGCGTCTGTACAAACTGCGTTAAATTTTCTAAGTTTTTTTGGCGTGATCCAGTTAGATGAAATGATTGCAACCCGATCATTTCTGTATCCTAACATTATACTTGCAAAATCTTCATAATCCTGTTTTATTTTCCCTGCTCTTGCAAATACCACATGAGGCATATCATTAAACAACCAATTTGAAGTATCAATATCGTGAACAGACGTATCATAAATAATTCCAATATCTTTGACATGTAGGGGTATTCTATTTTCACGGTGAAATTCTAACATTACCAGATCTCCAAATTTCTTTTCTTTAACCATTTTTTTTACAATGGCTACTGCTGGATTAAATCGTTCAATGTATCCACACGTAAGAATCACCTTGCTCTCTTCTGCAAGTCTTGCAAGTTTTTCACCCTCTTCTGATTTGTATGTCATTGGCTTTTCAACAAATACATGTTTTCTTGCTACTAGTAGTTTTTCTACAATCTCTGTATGAGTTGATGTAGGTGTAACAACAAAGGCGCCATCAAAATCTTCAACATTCAATAATTCATCTAACGTTTCATAATGGTTTATAGAATATTTTTTTCCGTACTCTTTGCTTTTTTCAGGATCTATGTCACACACTGCAGTTAAGACTCCTAGATGAGATAAAATTCTAATATGATTTTTACCCCAACCTCCAACTCCAATTTGAACAATTTTCATCTAATAGACCTCAGTCAACCAATAGGAGTATCCATCATTTTTGTTCATGACTATGTCTGTATATTTTTGCATCATTTTCATTGTAATGTCTCCCGGTTTCCCATTTCCAATTTTTTTTGAATCTATTTCTATTACAGGTGTGATTTCAGCTGCTGTTCCCGTAAGGAACATTTCATCTGACATAGTCAACTCGCTTCTTGTAATGTCTCTTTCGATTACATCAATGTCTGAATCTCTCGCAATTTTAATAATTGCGTCACGTGTTATGCCTTCAAGTGCTGACGATGCAAGTGATGGTGTTAACAACTGACCGTCTCTTACAATGAATACATTCTCACCCGGTGCCTCGCTAACATTTCCATTATGATCTAACAATATTGCTTCATCCACACCGTTTCTTTTTGCTTCTTGTGTAGCAATTATGGAGTTTAGATAGTTTCCCCCCATTTTTGCTTGTGGAGGTGTAGACATATCTGAGAATTTTCTCCACGATACAACTCCAGCAGTTATTCCATTCTTATTAAATAAATCCCCAAAAGGAAATGTGAAAATTGCAACGTTTGTTGGAGCCTTTTCAGTTACGTGAAGATTAATCCCATAATCTCCTACAAAATAAAACGGTCTAATGTAGCATGATTTTTTGATCTTATTTTTCCTACAAATTCCTATTATTGCATTGGTGATTTCATTATCTGAGAAATTTAATGAAATGTTGTAAAATTGACCTGATCTTCTAAATCGTTTAACGTGTTCATCTAATCTAAACACATACAAATTCTCCTCATTCCAGTATGCCCTAATTCCTTCAAAGATTGATGTCCCGTAATGAATCGCATGAGTTGTTATTGGCACATTGGCTTTTTCTGTTAAAACGTATTTTCCATCAAACCATACGTATTTTGAAAGTGGAAGTTTCATAGGACACTTTTATACTGTGTGTATTAATCTATTTTCAATTAGTTCTAAGATATAATTTGACTCTAGAATGTTCATTATCACGTGATTTTTGACCATCCTTCTTTAGGAAATTTCATTCCTGCCACTCTTCTAGTCTTATCTTCTGAATTGGCAAACTTCTCTACTGTTTTCCAATTCTCTTCAATTATTTTTGCTATGCTCTCTGGGATATCTTCTTTCCATGAGGACTTCTTGCCAAGTGCAGCATCAAATAATTTTTCTTTAACTGATGAGGCTGAAAGCATTTTTCTCTCACCAATTCTTGGTTTTAGTCTGTAAATTTTTAACATATATCCTTCAGCCTTGTCTCCTGTATATGAAAAAAAATCCCCTTTAACTCCACGAAGAATTTGCTTTCTTAGTTGCCAGGTTCTAGGAGATAATAATGGGGGCAAGTATTTTTTGAACGGAGCAAAAAATACATAATCATCAGTAATTTGTATTGAATCGCCAAAAATAGATGTTAACATTTTTTTCCTAGTTTCAAAGTTAAATGGAAAACTCTTACTGTTGATCTCTCTGTCACCATCTTTGAAAACTACGGGCATTACTTTTACAATATCTGCCTCTTTTTTTAACTCTGAAATAATTTCTACATGAGCATTAGTCACTGGATTTAGATGAGCAAGATACAATGCTGTAATCAATTACTATATGCTGATTCAATCTCATATTTCAATGATTGATTTGGACAAAATCTTCTTTGATTTTTTTATCCGTATGATTCGTATTTGACTTCAAAACTGCCGTCTTCTCGTTTGTCATGTTCTATGGCAAAACCTTTTGGCTTTAAGAAATCCATAACACCATCAATTGTACCTTGCCAACCACAAACATAGAACATTGTGTTTTCTTTAGTAATTTTATCTCCGATCAATTCTTCAAGTGGAGACATTCCGTTATCTCTTGGTCTTAGAAAAGTTTCAACCCTTCCAACTTGACCAGACCATGATCTGTTAAACCATTCTTGTGGTCTACTGATTGCAGCTCTGTATTTGAAATTCCACTCGCTCTTACCTCTTTTCTCACTTTCATACTCTAAATTAGTTAGCAAATCTTTGTAGCTTAATTCGTCCAGATAACTTGCTCCATGCAAAACAATAATCTCGCGTTTATCTCCAGAATCATGAAGGTGCTGTGCATAGCTTACAAATGGTGCAATACCTGTACCTCCACCAATACAAACAATTCTTCTATTATCCTTTTCACCATTTGGCAGTTCTTCATTAATCAATAAAGCTCTGCCGGTAGGTTTTAACCAAAGAATTTCATCTCCTTCTTTTGCATTAAATATCTGTGTGGTCAATCTGCCTGGTAGTGGCTTTCTTACCCATCTTATTATTAACTCAATGTATTCTCTATTTTCTGGATGAGACGCAATTGAATATGCACGTCTCACAATTTTACCTCCCTCTAATGGATTTGGTAATCCTAACGTGATGAATTGACCTGCTTTGTAATCTGGAACAGGACCGTCTTTTGGTACCAATCTAAGAATTACAAGATCTTCTTTTAACAATTGAACATAAGTGATTGTTGCCTTGTTATCTACTACCATAACGATTGAATCAACATCCACACGGTTAAATATATTGTGTTAATTTCACAATTCAATTTTATTTTGTACCGCTAAACGTTAATAACCAATTTAAAAAACGTATTTCGATCAGAATTCTGATAATTGGGCCGGTCGTCTAGTCTGGTAGGATAGGTGCATGGCATGCATCGGATCAAGGGTTCAAATCCCTTCCGGTCCACTTTTTCTCAACTTAGAAATCATCTTTTTGATTTCATGATCTTTCTCTTTAAGAATTTGCTTGATTTGTTCTTCTGAAATTGAAATATTCAGTTCAATAATTGCCTGTAGTCCACTTTTTCTTACTTCTATATTTGAATCAGAAAGTGAGTTCAAAAAAATCTTTTCCACTTCTTGAGCTTTAAGATGACCTAGTGCACCCAGTGCACATGATCTGACTATGGAGTATTCATCTTTTACGAGTTTCATTATTTCAGGAATTGATGATGTCTCATTTCTATTTGCCAGCACTAGTGATGTGTAACCTCTAATGTTTTCACTTGTAGAATTCAAATTTTTAATTAAAATCTCCAAAATATTGTTTTTATTTAATAGGAGCGAACTAAATGCCTCTCCTCTTACTTGAATACTATCATCATCTAACTTCAGGATTATTTTTTCTAAAATTATTGGATTATCTGTTTGTTCTAGTGTTTCTAAAATTTTGATTTTCTCTATACTTTTGCCTGACTCTAAAATTTTCAAAATATCTTCCAAGTTCTGAAGAAATTCATCTTTTCGGGTTAATATTAGTTCAAATCTTTCAAATTCTTTTTATTTAATTCAGTAAGTCTCTCCTAGCTTTAAATTATCGTTAAATAGGAAATGCAACATGTCAAATGAAACCCGAGACACCGTATTCATTGGTAAGAAACCATTGATGGCATATGTAACATCAGCACTAATTCAGTTGGCAAACTTACCTTCCGTCAACATCAAAGCTAGAGGACTCAGCATAGGTCGTGCTGTGGATGTAGCTCAAATCATTGCAAGAAAAACAGAAAATGCAGGCTACTCTATCGGAGAAATCAAAATTGGCTCAGAATCACTAGAGTCACAAGACGGTAGAACTAGAAATGTTTCAACAATAGAAATTGAAGTAAAGAGAGTTACATCTTAACCGTGCTTTACTTGAAATTTTTTATTTTACTCTCTTTTTGAGCCCGTACTGTTTTTCCATTTTTCTAAACTTTGGTAATTCCACTAAATCGTTAAACTGATCAAAACTAACAACTTTCTGTTTAAATTTTGTAGTAGTTCCAGTTTTCTTTAATTCTTTTAAAATACTCATTGTGGCAAATGTGTTTGCAAATAACACTGAAAGTGGATATAGTATTATGTTAAATCCCATTTTGTTTAATGTTTCAGAATAATTCAACGGCGTGGCTCCACCTTCTATCATATTTGCAACAAGAGGAGCTTTGATTGATTTTCCAATTGTTCTCATTTCTTCTATTGATCTCGGTGCTTCGATGAATATGGCATCTGCACCTGTTTTTTATTTTTGATTCCTCGTTCAATTGCCGCATCCAATCCTTCTGTAGCTCTTGCATCTGTTCTAGCAACAACAATGAAATTTTTATTTTCCCGTGCATCAATTGCTGCTCCTAGTTTTTCAGT
>JAOUNZ010000113.1 GCA_029880665.1 Candidatus Nitrosopumilus sp. | reverse complement strand
TCATTTCATACACCCATCTATGAGGAAATAAGATAACAGTGAAAATATTACCTAAATGACCATAAGAAAAAACCCTGCAAGAGTCAATCAGATCATAATTCAAAATTTCACTTGTGAGAGATTTTGAAATGATATCATCAGTAGCGGTTATACTCCATTTGGTTGGGACAAGTTTTCTTTTTTTTCCCAACATGCCAATACTAAAACATTTTTGAATTTTTGAAATTTCAATTCCAGAGGCATACAAACTTAGAATGGCATCTTCTGCTTTCAAGTCTTTATCATAGAATATTTTTTCAATGGGTTTAATCGAAGTAGATCCAGAGAACTTTGCAGTTTTTATTTCTCCAATAGGACCAAAAGGGGCACTTTCACCATCAAGTAAAACACTAGATGACGTTGGTTTTGAAAACACAATATCAGTGTCGGTGGGTTTAGAAGACATTGCTACTTCTTGAAGGTTTTCGATATACTTTCCATCTGTTTTGTCAATAGAAATTTTCTGAATTCCACGAACCAAGTTTAATCTAAAATTAACAATTTCTTCCAAAGACTTTCCATTCCACTTTTCAGGACTGTCAAGTACGCTTGTATCACCATGAATAGGTGGAAGCATTGGACCGACAAAGACTTTTGGATAGTTATGTGAACCTACAAAGACAGAAGGCGGGCTGGTTCCACTAATAGAATCAGATGAAAACAGATTTCCATATTTTGAGAGGGTCTCATGCCATTTTGACAAAATCGCACGTCGGATATCTTGAGACTTAAAAGACAATGTAAATAGTGCCTAAAATGCGCCTATTAAGTTGCCTAAGTAAAAATGACATGTTGTGAGCATAGGATGTTTAAAGAGTAATTTCAGATACAATCCATGGCAATTAAGAGAATTGTTTCTTTTCTACCAAGTGCAACTGAGCTATTGTATGAGTTTGGAGTACAAGATCTGCTATATGGGATCACACATGAATGCAAATATCCACCTAATGCAGCTTCAAAATCAAAAGTTATCAGTTCAGTAATCAAATCAGACAAACTAACAAGTAAAGAGATCGACATGATGACTAGCCAATTGCTAAAGGAGGGAAAAGATATTTTTATTTTAGACGAAAAAAATCTAAAGGATGCAAATCCAGACTCGATCATATCACAAGAAACTTGTGAAGTTTGCGCTGCATATACAAACCAGGTAAGTAAAGCGGTTAAAATTCTTGAAAAGAAACCAATTCTGGTTTCAATGGATCCACATAATCTGCATGAGATTCTCAATTCGGTCAGAGAGTTGGGAAAGATATTAGGGAAAGTTACAAAAGCAAAAGAAATCACAGATTCACTTGAGAGTCGAATTCAAAACATACAGAAAAAATCTGTTGATAAAAAACCAAAAGTTCTTGCAATTGAATGGATTGATCCATTTTTTACTGCGGGTCATTGGATTCCAGAAATGATAGATGTTGCAGGAGGAATCAGCATGATCAGCAAGATAGGGGAACATTCCAGAAGGTTAAGTTTTCAAGAGATTGCCCAAGCTGACCCAGACATGATTATCATGATGCCATGTGGATTTGACATCAAACGCACAGTTTTAGAATACAACAACACATTAAAAGAAAATGATGAGTGGAATTCATTAAAAGCTGTTAAAAACAAACAAGTCTTTGGAGTTGATGCAAATTCATTTTTCAGCAAGCCAAGTATTAGGACGATAGACGGATTGGAGATACTAGTAAAAATAATTCAGCCAAACACATTCCAGAATCTGAAAATAAAAGAAAATGCATATTTTGTCATATAGTAAACATATCGACTAGATCATGACGAAACATACTAGCATATGAAATAATTAAAATTCATTACAAACTGCAATGTAGAAAATCTCAATATTGAGAAATTGACAAAAATGCCAAAAAATGTTTTGACTAAATTCAAAAAAGAGATTCATCAAGAGGTATCAAATAGGATTTCCCCGGTATTGGTAATCAATGACTTTGTGGAATAAATTGTGAGATGCAATTACAGTTATCGATGCAATTGCAATACCAATGAAGTTTCTCAGAGTCATCAGATCACTAGGCTGATTAGCTATCAGGGATGTTTGAAAAACGACATAGAAGTTATCAAATAGCCAAAATGCCAGCGTAACCCAAGATAGCATGCCGGCTATAAGATAGCCTAAACGGGTCTTGTTGCGAATAAAGATGATTGCAGCAAAGATTGCAACATACCAAACAAATGATCCAAGTAACCACAATGGTCCGTATACCTCTGGTCTATCATCCAGCCAATAATAAGAAGTCCCAATTATAGCCAACGCAAAAAGCGATATCTGAATAACATTCTGATTAATTTTAAAACCAGTTTTTTCTTCTTTTAACTCAGACTGCGGAGGAGAGGACATCATTTCTTTTGTAGCAATGTCAATTGATTCACGGACGGATTTTAATCTCAATGGCATAATTTTTGTGATTTCATCATTTGTGACAACGGTATCATGTACAAGACTATCAATTAGAGGTCTTGCAAGAGACGCCTTTACGGGGGTAATCAGGTCAACCCAATACGAAGAAAGGCGAGTAGTTAGAAAGGGAATTTGTAATACAAACAAATTTTTGTTCACATATGCAGAATAAACACGCATTAATTCTTCATAGGTCATTTTATCAGGACCGCCAATTTCAAATATTTTACCTATGGTTTCAGGTTTTTTGAGGCATTCGGCCAGATAACAAATTACATCATCAACTGCAATGGGTTGTGCAATGGATTTTACCCATAAGGGACACACCATAATACGCAATCGTTCAACAAGATAACGAAGCATAGCATAAGATCCTCCTTGAGATCCTATAATCAAAGATGCACGTAATTCAGTGACAGGAATGTTTCCAGAAGCAAGGATTTCTCCAACTTCTTTACGACTTCTCATGTGAGGAGATAATTCCAGACTGTTATTGACCAAGCCTCCAAGATATATTATTCTCTTAACGCCAGATTTTGTTGCAGCCTTGAGAAAATTTTGAGCCTGTATTCTTTCTCTGGATGCAAATTCCTTCCATTCAGATTTACTTCCCTCCATAGAATGAAGTAAGTAATATGCAACATCAATACCGCTCAAGGCATTAGTGAGTTCATCAATGTCAAAAACATCAGCTTGAACATATTTCACATTTTCAGTGTCAGACATTTTTTTTCTGCTCATGCCAGTAACAGTATAACCAGATGTGGACAGTAAAGAAATCAAGCGAGAGCCAATAAAACCAGTAGCACCTGTTACTAGAATAGAAAATGGTGAAGATTGTGCAAAAAGATCACTGTTAGGTGGATTTTCCATTGTTACAACATTACTCCCAGTTGCTTATTTTTTTCATGGTTCATTTGAAATGTAAAATCAATTGTCAGACGGAGTAAGATCAAAGATGACCACCAACAGCAAATATGCCACCAAGAGAACTTGTTAGCTGTACAATCATAAAATGGCCTCCAACAAGGCAGAGCCATAAATAAAATAGTTCTATCCAATACACTTAACCTCGCTACTTGATAACACGTTATACTTGTAAACATCTGTGTGTTTCACATAATAATTTTGCAATTAAATTATTTAAAACTAGTGTTAATTTTTTATTCTAGTGGTAAAGCATTCTTTCTGGACAAGATTTAAAACAAAATGTAACATAATAAATAAAAATAATTATTAGCACTATAAACATTTTTTAACACTAGTTATATATCAAATAAAACAAAACCAAATAATGGTCTATATCAGAGCCAAGAAAGTAAAATCTGATCAGTATCTCTATTTAGTGAAAAGTGTATGGGATTCCAAGAAAAGTACATCAAAACAAGAAATTATCAAATATCTTGGAAAAGCATCTGAAGTAATCAAAGAGGACATACCAATAAAATATAGAAATGATCCTAAAATATTGTCAGTACTAGCATCATACAATCCAGAAGATATCAAAAAAAAAGAAGACATAACAAAGAGATCAAGGCAAGAACTATACAAGAAACTAACAGAGGGCAGTATTGAACACTGTATCAAAATTTATGAAGAATATATCAGTATTTTTAATGAATCAGACTTTTTTGATAAAATTTTAAGGCCAGTTATGCATGAAATTGGAGATGACTGGGCAAGTAATAAAATAAGTATTGCCACAGAACACGTAGCAAGCAATATAGCTCAAACATTAGTCAAAATAATCATGGATCGAGTTTCAGGTATAAGAAATAAGAAAAAAATTCTAATTTGTGTTCCTTTAGGAGAAGAGCATCATTTAGGCTGTGATGTGCTAGAAACATATCTGTCAATCAG
>JAOUNZ010000112.1 GCA_029880665.1 Candidatus Nitrosopumilus sp. | reverse complement strand
TCGTTTAAGGAGTGGACCGAAGTTCCAAAATCAATGCTTGCATCAGCTGTTGCAGATATTAGAAAAAGAAAGGGACTGGCACCAGAGCCGCCAGGCGTTAACGAGTTTATCGACAAAGAGTAAAAAGGGAAAGCCCCCTCTCAGGCACGAATTATGCGATACAACCTAAATCATGACATCTGTTGGTCTGCTGGAAATGGTTATTTGTTAAACTGTGATGTATGTCATATTGTCTGAAAATTTCTTGAATCTGTCCGAACGAATACGGTTTCATTATCAAAAACAGACTCTCATTGGGAAATTCATGGATGTTACAAGGGCCGACATAGAAAATTTTGAGCCCATCTCATATACTGCCACTTTAGAGAATGCATCATTTCCCAGAAATGTTTCTGAAGAAGAGGATGCAGCCCAGCGTATTGGAACAGATGTTGCCAGTACCGAACTCTCCAAATTTCTTTTTGAATTGAAAAAAGTGCCATGTAAAACAGTTGAGACTACGCTGGATGGCCTAATTGAAACATTAGATCAAATGCATGATGAATTGTGGGATTTAGGTTTCCAAATCGGACAATTATTCATGCTTTGGGTGTTAAAAAACGAAGTTAGAAAGCAAAAGCAATCCGTAGATCTTAGAATCAATTTTTCAACTCAGGCAATACACCCAATTCTTGCAAATGAGCTGGGTCACAGTAAGATTATTTTTGCAAACAAACACTGTTTTGGAAAAACGTATCCGTTAACAATTGAAAAACAAATCCTGATTCATGCACGTAGAGAGATAAAAAATTTGATAATTGACTGTGAAATAATTCAAAACCTGCATTATAAAAATCTGGAATCTATGCGAAAAATTATTGTAACTGATGTTGAAAATTCAGAATTCTTGCAAAAATGACTCTCAGAGGTCAGGAAAACCCTTACAAAATAAAACTCCTCAATCACATTCAATCTCTAAAAAATCCAAAACAATTCTGACAGCCTGACCGATTTTTAGAACCAACTATTGAAGAATAGTTTGCCAGAAATGGCGCCTATGAAAAAACCATTCTTGTCTAAAAAAATACGTATATTGTTGTCTGAGTTTAGCTGTGTTTTTTCATACTGGATGCCATCAGTTCCACCATGTTTTTATTGAGCGAACCGAGTATCTTGGTGTTTTCATTGAATATGTCAAATATTTTTTTTGATGTCTCAGTAGAGTCAAAGACAAATTTATTCTGATTTTGATATGCCTTTGTTGCCCTCTCCATCATGTTGCGAATCTCTTTCATTGTTTCTTCAGGCATGCTGACATTCATACCTGTTTTGGCAGCATACTCTTGTTGTAAAGCAATGGATGAATTAATCACATTCTTCCATGCGTCAAGATAGCTTTTTTGAATGTCGGTTGCTATTTGATGGTAAACTGGTGAGGATTTATCAATCTCATTAAAAAATCTCTCAGTATTTTTCTTACATTCTGTAAAAATATCCTCTGATTCATCTGTAGTTTCGACCATGTGATAATGATACTTTCATGATAAATAAGCTTGATCTAGAAAACCAATCCTGTCTTGCAGATTCTCTGAGGTTATTGATTGTCAATGAGTTTATCAAAGAGAGTCTCTTACAGGCACAAAACGCGAAATATCCTACATTAGCATGAATGCTTGTCTGTTAAAGCGTGTTTGATCATCTAGATAATAATGATTAATGACTTGTCTAACAAATTATACGCATTCTTTTTTAATCAAAAATATGATATCTTACCACCGAGAATCAGGACGATCTCTTGTTCGACCCAAGAGTCAAGCATCATGTGAACCTGCTTCTCGAATATGTCTAAAAATTGCTAATGATACTCTAAAAGTATTTCCACGCTTTTGTCTATGTTTTCTAAAATGATATACGTGGGACAGGAAAGCCCTTACGACCTAAAATTCCTGAAGCAATGTAAATATTCCATCTCAATTACCTGTTCAAAGATAATTCTAAAGTTTTTCATGAATGCTGATCCGGACCTTGGTTAAAGCTAATCTGAGATCATCTGGCAGTACTATCAATAAACCTGAATCCTTTCCAACATTTTGACAAACTCCGCTAAAGCTGTGATAATTCTGAGCATGACACCCCTCTTGAGGATAGAATCCAAAAGAATCATTTTCTAGATAGTTTGCAATTTCGTCTTCTGAAGGTACAAAATAGACATCAAATCCGATATTATCATCATTTAATGAAATGGAATATTCATAAGAGGTGGTTTCACTGCTCGTACAAATTGGGATGAACTGGACGTATCCCTGTTTTGCGTATTCTGCTTGTTTTTCAGCGCCATAGTTGAAATTTAGACTGTTTGGAAATACTGATACATATGGATCATCGTTTAATCTTATGCCTTGAACTAAATCAATTTTGCCACGTATGCTGTCAATTATGTAGCGATATGAAATTGGTTTCCAGCTTGAATCACAGTTGCTAAAATCATGTTTTAGCTCTACAAATGATTTGCCGTGTTGATATTGCAATTGGTTTGAATTGTAACTAGAAAATAATGATGTATCTGATGGCTTGGAGAAATCTGTTTTAGTGTTTGACCATACATTTGTTACATCAAACAAAATATTTCCTGAGTGCTTCCAATCTTGCTGTAAATGAACGTAAATAGAATATTTGTCAATGTCTTGTTGATAAAAAGAATCAAAAAGAATCTCACCAAACAAGGCATTTGATAGAACCAACGCAAACGCCACTATGGGAATTATCACGTAAAAGATTCTTTTCATCACACCACCAAAATACAAATTTGACTCTAATATTTAATTCCAAAAAACAGAATGCATTACTACCTGCCTAGGAATTCATCTATGACATGATGGGCCTAGATGTGTTGCTTGATGAAATCACCTAACGCGTAGGTAAATAGGGAAAACAATAAGCGCCAAAAGGAAAGACAGGCCTCCTAATGGCATGTCTCTTAAGAGTTCAATATTGGGAAATAGGATTATTAAGACAATCCAAAATACGCCAAAAACCATCAAGGCTATTACAACTATTTTCAAAATTTTCTGTATTATTTGAAGTTCCACTTGACTAAATGACTTTCAACACGATCATAAACTTTTTCCACCAAACCAATTCTGATCTAAGTCACTGGATTTTTTACAGATTAATGCTAGAAAGGATATTTTCATTTATAAACAATGAAAAGATGAATCTCAAAGTACTATGGTGATGAATACAGAACTTATGTGTGGTTTATTGATAATTCTAAATCAAATTCTGTAAATAAAATGGAAGTACCAATAACATAAAATGAACGAAGATCTGAAATTTTCCTTTACTTTATAATCTAATAATTGGCATACGTGTAAATTCTATTAGAGATGACTCATGGGTTTTGATGATTGCTCATCAAGCACCCATGTCGTGTTAGGTGTTTTACATTTCAAAATTTGTATTTAACGTCGATGGACGATTTCTCAGTGAGATGGCATGTTTGTTGACACCTCGGGATTCCTGACACTTCTGATGTTGTGATGAATTTATTTTTTGGTGGAATGATGTTTCTAACAAGTTATTGGATAAATGAGACGGTGTCTAGTTATTTATTCAGGTACGTCTCCATTAAATCGTATGGGTTTATTGTATACCAAATTCTATCTGAATTTTGATGATGATCAATGGAGACAAATCTCTAACAATCCAATTGTTTTTCAGGCTCTGAAGAATGATGTGATATTGGAGATTGAGGACATTTCCCACAAATCTTATAAATTGCATTTCAAAGAAGGTGGGAAACTTAACATGTTCAGAGTCACTGGGAAGTTTCGATTGACTTGGAATGATGATGATGTTGTTTAATTTTATGAAATAATAATGGGAGGATTCTAAGCAATCTCATGTCTCTGGAAGCCAAAGTCAAACAAATTGTTGCAAATTTTGAATCTACTCCGTCTGGCGATTTCTTGGAAACCCTCGAACAGATAAAGCCCTTCTTTAGAAATCCGCTGATTTCTGAGTACCTTCAAGGGAAAATCCAAAAAGCACAAGATGCTGAAAGCGAGATGGAAAAAAAGAAACAGTGCAAGGACCTAATGCCATATCTGGACTGGTATCTGCAGGGATTGTAATCTCTTACGAGTATTGTTTTATTTTTCTTAATGCCTCTTTGATAGTCTCTTTATCTTTTCTAGCCTCTTGCATGTCCCCAATAATTTTAACAAAATACTCGTGGCCCGTATCCTCTGCTTTATCAATGTCTGATTTGTAGCATGAAAGTGCTTTTTCCAAAAATGGAATGTCTTCAATTAGAGAATTTGCCAAACTAATGTCAATAAGATTATTTTGAATTTTCTGAGCC